>NZ_JBSFMM010000024.1:0-67941 GCF_053599555.1 Streptomyces sp. NPDC000941 | reverse complement strand
CCGATCACCCGCCAGTCGCCGCAGGCGATCGTCGACAAGGTGCTGGAGCTGCCCGAGGGCAGCCGGTTCCAGGTGCTGTCGCCGCTGGTGCGCGACCCGCCCGTTCCGCGCCAGGGGGGTCAGTGCGACGACGTCTCCACGTTTCAGGGGAATTGACGGTCGCGCTTGTCCCCCTCGCCCAGGAAGGAAGACCGCACATGCCGCGTATGCGCATGATTGTCCTCGCAGGCATCTCCGTGGCCGCCTCGACCGCCGCCCTCGTGCTCCCCGCGCAGGCCGACACGTCCACCCGCCACGGCGCCACCGCCGCCCGCTGCACCTACCCCGCCGATGTCCTCGACCTCACCAACTGGAAGATGACCCTCCCCACCGGCGACGACGAGGATCCGACCGAGATCACACAGCCCGAGCTCGCCACCTTCTCCGCCAAGCCCTGGTTCCGGGTCAATGAGGAGTGTGACGCGGTCCGGTTCCGAGCCGCCGTCGACGGCGTGACGACGGGCGGCTCCAGCTACCCGCGTGCCGAGTTGCGGGAGATGACGGACGACGGGGAAGAGGAGGCCAGTTGGTCGACCACCGAGGGCACCCACACTCTCGTGGTGAAAGAGGCATTCCTGGCCCTGCCCAACGACAAGCCGCATCTGGTCGGCGCCCAGGTCCATGGCGGCGACGACGATGTCACGGTCTTCCGCCTCGAGGGCCGCAAGCTCTACATCACCGACGGTGACGACTCCCGCCACCACCTCGTCACCGACGACTACGCGCTGGGCACCGAGTTCGAGGCCAAGTTCGTGGCGCGGGACGGGAAGATCGACGTGTACTACAACGGGCGGCGGGAGACCACGATCGCCCATGACGGCGACACCAACTACTTCAAGGCGGGGGCCTATACGCAGGCCAACTGCGGCAACTCGGACCCGTGTGACCGTGACAACTACGGCGAGGTCCGGATATCCAGTCTCAAGGTCACCCACTCCTAGTCAGAAGATCACGGTGTCGGGCATCACAATCTCCACAGAAGGTGATGGTTTCTGGAGTGGTAGGTGAATCCCCTTCTCAACCGGCCACGCCTGGCGCGCCACGGACACCTACCGGGCCCGGTTTCACCCTCAAGAGCGCCGGAAGCGCTGTGTGACTCATCCTGTACGCAGTAAGTTCGATCCGCGTGCCTGTAACAGCAGGGTCCGGTCTTGCGCGAGGGGAGAGTCGTTGTGCGCCGGGGGGAGAAAGTGGGCAAGTACCGGCTCACGAAGGGGCCCGTCGAGGGAGGAAGAGGGGCGGTCTGGTTCGCCGTCGACACGGAGCTGGGCCGTCCCGTCGTCCTCAAGCGGGCCCTGCTCGAGGACAACAGCCAGGCCGACTTCGATCAACTGCTGGCCGAAGCACGCGCGCTGGCGAAGTTCAGCCACCCGCATGTGGTCACCCTCTACGACGCCGTCCGCGCGGGCAAGGGCAAGAAGGCCACGTTCTGGCTGGTGATGGAGCATGTGACCGGCGGGAGCCTGGACGTCCCGGTGAAGATGGCCCCGCAGCTCGCGGCGCACATCGGCGCGCAGATCGCGGCCGCGCTGGCGGCCCTGCACGCCAAGGGGATCGTGCACTGCGACGTCAAGCCCGGCAATATCGTGATCACTCACGACAGAGTGGCCAAGCTGGCCGACTTCGGGGCCGCGTATCGAGCGGACGGCAGTGAGACGATCACGCCCAACGGACCGATCAGCCTCACCCCGGCCTACGCCGCCCCCGAGGCGTTCCGGGCAGCGCCCGAGCGGGCGTCCGACGTGTTCTCTCTCGGTGCCACCCTGCACTGGCTGGTCACCGGGACTCCGCCGCTGCGCGGCCACGGACGCGCGGTCCGGCTGGAGGCCATAGGCCCCCAGGTCGGACCGCTCGGCGGGGTGCTCACCGCGATGCTCCAGCGCGACCCCAGGGCCCGTCCCACCGCCGTCGAATCGCTCACCGCGCTCGCGGGCATCGCGGGATCGCCGGACCAGCTCCCGACCCTCCCGCTGACCTCGGTGACCAAGCCCTATACGGACACCGTCGCCGACGTCGCGGACCCGACGGGCGGACAGCGGCGCCGGACGACGACCCTCGTCCGGCGCCGCCCGCTGCTCACGGCCGGTGTCGCCGCAGGCACGGCACTGGCCATCGCCGTTCCGCTCGTCGTGATGAGCCTCGGTGACGACGCCGACGCGGACAAACCCACCCCATCGGCGAATGGCAGCACGCGCAGCAGCGCCGCGGGCTTCATCGGTGACCCCCGTACGGCCGACCCCTGCGCCTTGCTGGACGCCACCGTGTTCGATCGGTACGAAGTGGCCGAACTGAAGCGTGATGAGGGCAACTTCAACCGGTGCGACGTCATCCTGAAGGAGCGTGGCGAGAAGGTGGTGGGTGTCAGGGTGGAACTCGACGCCGACCCGCTGCCCGAGGCCGTGGCGAGGAAGGCCATGGGCAGGGTCACCGTCGCGGAACCCGACGCCGACGGCAAGGATTGCGTGCGGGCCATGGCCGTGACCGGCGCTCGCGACTACAGCCTTCGAGTCACCGCGGTCGCGAGAGAGCGTAAGAAGACCAAGGAGCCGCTGTGCGACACGGCCGATGTCGCCACGCGATACGCGGTCAAGGTGCTCAACGACGGTGAGATTCCCCGACGTCCGGCCTTCGCGTCCGATTCGCTGGCGCGCCAGGACGCGTGCACGCTGCTCGACGCCAAGGCGCTGGAGACGGTGCGTGGTATCGACGCCAAGAACCCGGACGTCGGGTTCGGCCGCTGGGACTGCCAGTGGAAGAGCACCACCAATGGCTTGGAGGTGGACTTGCACTTCGAGCAGGGCGACCTGCCGACCGACAAGAACCCCCGACAGACCGAAATTGGCGGTCACAAGGCGATCGAGCTGCCGGAATACGAGGGCCAGGGGAGCTGCCGCGTCGAGGTGATCTACCGCCCCTACACCGGCGTGAACCGGAGGGAGGGGAGTGAGCGGGTGGCCCTCGTCATCAAGGGGGCGCGCTCCAAGGGTGAAGCCTGCAGGCTGGCCGGCGACCTCGCCGGTTCGGCCGCCGCCGCGCTGCCGCCCGTCTGACGGGCTGATTCCTCCTTTATCGGCCCGGTTGATGAACCGGGCCGCGGGGCAGCTCTGTCTCTGGGCGGCTAGCTTGCTAGGATGCTAGCATCGCACTCGTGGGTGATGAGGAAGTCAAGCAGTTCAACGTGTACCTGCCGATCGGGCTGATCAAGCAGGTCAAGTACCGCGCCATCGAGTCGGGCATGTCGTTGTCGGCGCTGGTCGCCGACGCGCTGCGCGCCTATCTCGACGACGCCCAGCGGCAGCAACAGCCATCGACGGAGAAGGAGATCTGACATGACGACGACCGAAGGAATCGAGGCCGTGTTCCTGGAGACCCACAACTGGGGCAAGGCTGCCAAGTTCTTCCAGTCGCTTGGATTCGAACTGGAGTTCTCCACCGACCATAACTCCGGTCAGCTTCGCAACGGCGACGGTCCGTACGTCTTCATCGCCGAGGTCCCCGAGGACCGAAAGCCCCAGATGCAGATCGTGCTGAAGGTGCCGGACGTGGAGGGGTTCCGTCCCGATCCTGCCGTCGAGGTGGTCACGCCGTTCGAGGACACCCATTACGGGACCCAGGAGATGACCGTCCGCGACCCTGACGGGCGTCTGTGGAGCCTCCAAGCTCCCGCCAGGATCTGACCACAGCGACCGGCCACAGCGAAAGAGGGGAACACCATGGCAGACCAGCAGACCGAGACGCCGGAAAGCAGCGCGGTGCGGGTCGCCCTCTGGCGGGCGATGCACCTTGAGGCCGACTCACCGCCCCATGTATTCGAGGACGGGATCGGCCTCCAGCTGGCGGCCCCCGAGGAGGACTGGCGCCGCCGCCCCGATATGGACCAGCGCGCCACCAGCGGGTTCCGGGCATCCATCGTGGCCCGCGCCCGGTTCATCGAGGACCTGGTCGCCGAGCAGTCCGACCGCGGTGTCGCCCAGTACGTCATCCTGGGAGCCGGCCTGGACACCTTCGCGCAGCGCACCCCGGAAATCGCCTCCCGCCTACGGGTCTTCGAGGTCGACCAGCCCGGCCCTCAGGCATGGAAGCGCCGCCGCCTGGCCGAACTCGGGTACGGCGTTCCCGACTGGCTGCGCCTGGTGCCGGTCGACTTCGAGGCCAGCGAGTCCTGGCTGGAGCGGTTGACCGCTGCCGGCTTCGATCCCGGCCGGCCGGCGGTCATTGTCTCCACCGGCGTCACCATGTACCTCACCAAAGACGCCACCGCGGCCACCTTGCGCCAGATCGGCGGGCTCGCCCCCGACTCGACGCTCGCCATGACCTTCATGCTGCCGCCCGAACTGGTCGATGACGCCGATCGCCCCGGCTTCCGTGCCAGTGCGGAAGGAGCCCGCGCATCCGGAACACCATTCATCAGCTTCTACCCGCCGGAGGAAATGCTGGCAGCGGCCCGCGAGGCCGGCTTCAAAGACGCCCGACACGTTTCGGGAAGTGTGCTGGCCGAGCGCTATTTCGCCGACCGCACCGACGGCCTTCGCCCGTCGAGCGGCGAGGACCTGCTGCTGGCCACCATCTGACCAGCGGGGCCGGACCGTTCACCGAGGATCACGGCGCCCTCATCGGTGTGCGTATACGTCACCCGCGGTCGAAGCATGATGCGGCTCATGGCGTGGCACCGGTCAACGTGGACGTGAGGTGGTGCGGTGTCCGCTCCTGCGAGCGCAGCCAGATTTCGCAGCCCACCGTGGACATCAGCGGGTCCAGGTCGGCGATCGAAGCCAGTGAATGCGCGACGCGGCGCAGGCGGTCGGGGTCGATCAGGCCGGCCTCGGCCAGCAGCGAACCGTCCAACAGCGTGGAGATTTCACCGCGCTGCCGGTCCAGGGCGCGATAGAAGTCCGCACAGTACTGGCCCTTTGTCGTGCGCCGCAGGATCTGCCCGGGAACGATGCCGTCCATCGCGGTTGTCAGCAGCGGTTTGAAGCGTCCCGGGGCCGCGGCCTCCCAGGGGCGGACGGACAGGGCGGCGGCCACCACGGCGTCGTCGGTGTAGGGCAGCGCGAGATCGGGGCCTGGCAGGGACTTGTTGATCAGGCGCACGGTGTTACCGCCCTCCCGTACCTGGTGCAGTACGGCGTGGAGGCCGCGTTGGGGAGCAAGCGGCTCGGGGCAGCGTTCGGCGGCCTCCCGCAGCACGTCCCGCGCCGAGCGGGCGGCCTGCGGGGAGGCCCACGCGGGCATCCGGGGCACCGGCTGCCAGCCGAGGTGATCCGCCGGCTCATGCGTGCGGTGGGCGGTCAGACGGTCGGCCGCCTCCAGCAGCCACCGGTGGTAGTCGCGCCGGTCCGTCAGCGCCCGCAGCATGGCCCAGCGGCTGATACGCCAGTCGAGGCGTTGCCGCCGGGCCCGCTTGAGCACCGTCCCCGGGTGCTGCGCCAAGGCGTCGGTCCAGTGCGAGGGGGCCGGGGTGAACAGCTCGTCGCCGCCTCCGCCGCCCAGATGCAGCCGGGATCCGTGTGCTTGGACGCGGCGCAGCACGTCGTCCAGCTTCGCGACATCCCGCGTCCAGGGGCCGGGCTCCTGCGCGGCCAGGCGCGGCGATCCCAGCCCCGCGAACCAGTCGGGCGTCTCTTGCCGCCCGACCACCAGATGCGTGGCCGCGGGCAGTTCCCGAGCGGCCTGGGCGGCCCATGCGGCATCGTCGTCGCGCGCGTCCACACCCTCCCAGCGCGCCGTCACCAACGCGGCGTCACCGCGGGCGGCCAGAAAGCACAGGCTCGTCGAATCCAGCCCGCCGGACAGGTCCGCGCTGACCGTTCCCCCGCCCGCCGTACATGTGTCCACCGCCTCCATGAGCGCGGCGCGCACCCCCTGCGCCGCCTCGCCCAGCGGGACGACAGGCTCGGGAGGGCGCCACCAGCGCACCGTGCGTCCGCTGCCGTCGCGGGGCCACATCAGCGCCTCGTCCGGCCGTACGGCACGCACCCCCTGCCACATGGTGCGCCCGCCCAACGCCGCCCATGACACACCCGGTTCCAGTAGCCGCGCCGCCAGCATCTCCATGTCCGGCGCCGAACCGACCAGCTCGGCCAGCACATCCGCGTCCGAAGCCGCCACCGGTACGCCGTCCACGCGCGCGGTGAAGACGCGACACGCCGCAGAGGCCGTCCCCCGTGCCCATACGCTGCCGTCCACCGAGGCCAGTACGTGGTAGCCGCCCGCCAGCCCGGCGACCGCCCGCTCCACCTCCTGCGGGTTCCGCACCCGCGCGACCTTCCGGCGCAGCTCCTCCGGGGACACGGTGAACCTGCCCGACAGGGCGAGCCGCGTGGCCCCCGCCTGGACGGCGAGCATATGCCCGTCGACCCGCCGGCCGACCAGCCACGGTCTGCCCGACGCATGCCGCAGACAGCTCGACGCGCCGTCGTCGGGTTCGTCCTGCCGCAGCCGCGCCGCCAGCGCGGCGGCGGCCTCCGTATCCGGCAACACCACCCACCACCCGTTCACCGCGAAACTCCCCTCGGCCGACACCACGACCTGGAACGCGCTGTTGTCCGCTCCCAGGTCTAGCGGCTCGGGCATTGTTCGGCTTCGAGGCCTGGTGCCGAACAAACAAGTCCTGAAAAATGTGACGACGCCGCGCAGGCTGTGACATGCGGGAACAACGGGGAGGTGCGGCGATGCCGCGCAGGGAACGACCGCTGGAGTCGGGGGACGGCCTGTTACTGGAGTTCGCCGCGGGCCTCAGACAGCTGCGGCAGAAGGCCGGCAATCCGACGTACCGGAGACTGGCCGAACAGGCGCACTACTCGATTTCCACCCTGTCCTCCGCGGCCTCCGGACAGCGGCTGCCGACGCTGGCGGTGACGCTGGCGTATGTGCGCGCCTGTGAGGGGGACGTGGAGGAGTGGGAGCAGCGTTGGCGGGAAGCGGCGGAACAGCTCGGTGAAGGGCCCGCCGCCCTCGGCCCGGGGGAGGAGTCCGACGCGGACTCGCCGTATGCGGGCCTGCGGTCGTTCCGGGAACAGGACGCGGAGTGGTTCTTCGGCCGCGAGCAGCTGGTGGACGAGCTGGCCGGGCGACTGGAGCGACAGCGGTTCGTGGCCGTGATCGGCGCCTCGGGCTCGGGCAAGTCGTCGCTGCTGAGGGCCGGGCTGGTGCCGCGCCTGGAAGGAACGGCGACGACAGTGGTGTTGACGCCGGGGCCGCGGCCGCTGGAGGAGTGCGCGGTGCGGCTGGGCGCGCTGGCGGGGGTCACGCCGGGCGGACTGTACGAGGAGCTGAAGGACGCCCCGGAGAACCTGGGCCGCGCGGTGCGGCAGATCACCGTCCGCTCCGACGCGGCCGGCGGCGACGTGGTGCTGGTCGTCGATCAGTTCGAGGAAGCCTTTACCCTCTGCCGGGACGACTTCGAGCGGGACCGTTTCATCGAGGCCCTGGTCACCGCCGCCTCGGCCGAGGGCGCCCGGTGCCGGGTGGTGCTGGGGGTACGGGCCGACTTCTACACGTACTGCACCCACAACGCCCCGCTGGTGGAGGCGATGCGCGATGCGCAGGTGCCGGTCGGCCCCATGGGCCTGGACGAGCTGCGCCGGGCGGTGGTCAAACCGGCCCACCGGGCCGGACTCACCGTCGAGGGCGCGCTGCTGGCGACACTCACGGCCCAGGCGCACGCCCAGCCCGGGATGCTGCCGCTGCTGTCCCACGCGCTGCTCCAGACCTGGCGGCGGAGGCGCGGCAACGCGCTGACGCTGGACGCGTTCGAGGCTGCGGGCGGGCTCGAGGGCGCCCTGGTACGCACCGCGGAGGACTTCTTCCGGCAACTGAACGGGGAGCAGCGGAAGCTGGCCCGGCGGGTGTTCGTACGGCTGACCGCCCTGGGAGAGGGCACGCAGGACACCCGGCGGCCGGCCCGCCTGGAGGAGCTGGAGGGGCTGGCCGAGGCCGACGGCGGCGACATCGACGCCGTACTGCACCGTGCGGCCGCCGCGCGGCTGTTGACGCTGGACCGCGAGCGGGTGGAACTGGCCCACGAGGCCCTGATCCGGTGCTGGCCCCGGCTGCGCAGATGGCTGACCGAGGACCGTGAGGACACCCGGACCCTGCGCCGGCTCACCGACGCGGCGCAGGTCTGGGAATCGCTGGGGCGCGACCCCGGCGCGCTGTACCGCGGCACCCGTCTCACCATGGCCACCGGGCTCGACCGCACGTCCCTGTCCGCCCCGGAGCGTGAGTTCCTGGACGCGAGCTCGGCCGCTCGGGCGGTCGAGCAAACGGCGGTGCGGCGCCGCACCCGGCTGGGACACCTGGCAGTGGCGCTGCTGAGCACCCTGCTCGTCCTCACGACCACGACCGCGGTCCTCGCCGTCGTGGCGCAGCGGTCGGCGGACCGGCAGCGCGACGACGCCGGCGCACAGCGCGATGTGGCGAGTTCCCAGCGGGCCGCCGAAAAGGCCGCGGCGGTACGGGCGGCCAACCCCGCCTTGGCCGCCCAGGTGAGTCTGGCCGCCTACCGGCTGTCGCCCACCCCGGAGGCGCGCGGCGCTCTGCTCAGCACGTTCGCCACTCCGTACGCCACACAGCTGACCGGTCGGCGGATCGTGGTCACCACGGTGGCGTTCGCCCCGGACGGCGGCCTGCTGGCCACCGGCGACGCCGACGGGACGGTGCGATTATGGCGGGCCGCGGATCCTCACCGGCCGCGTGAGCTCGGCGCGCTGCCCCGCCTGGCCGGCCCCGTCCGCACGGTCGCCGTCAGCCGCGACGGCCGTCTGGTGGCCGCGGGAGGCGAGGACAGCAAGGTGGCGGTGTGGGACATCGATGATGTGCGGCGGCCCCGGCTCGCGGCGCGCCTGTCGGCCGACGCAGGTCCGGTCGTCGGACTGGGATTCGGCCCCGGCGAGGGAACGCTGGCGGTGGTCGCCCGCGATGGGATCCGGCTGTGGCGGCTGTCGGACGGTCACCGGCCACGCCGCCTCGCCGCGTTGGAGGTATCTGCCGCCGTGACCGCGGTGGCGTTCAGCCGGGACGGCCGGATGCTGGCCACGGGCCAGGCCGACCACACCGTACGGCTGTGGGCGGTGCCCGCCTCGGGCGGGCGTCCGCGGCAGCTGTCGGCCGAGGCCGACCCCAGCGGCACCGTGAACGCGATGGCGTTCGCCCCGGACGGCCGCAGGCTCGCCACCGGCGGCACCGACTACAAGGTGCGGCTCTGGGACGTGACCTCGCCACGCGATGCCCGTCCGGTGAAGGTGCTCACCGGGCACACCGACGCGGTCACCACGGTGGCGTTCAGCCCCGACGGCCGCACACTGGCCAGCGGTAGCACGGACGCCACCGTACGCCGGTGGGTGGTGACCGCTTCTGGCCCCATCCGTGAACTGGGCGTTCTCTCAGGCCACACCAGCGGTGTCGGATCGCTCGCGTTCAGCCCCGACGGCCGCACCCTGGTCACCGGCAGCGCGGATCAGACCGCACGTCTGTGGGATCTCCCCGGGCCGGCCCTGACCGGCCACAGCAGCTCGGTCTACTCCGCCGCCTTCAGCCCCGACGGACGCCTGCTGGCCACCGGCAGCTACGACCGCAGCGTGCGTATATGGAGCCTCGCGGACCTGCGCCGCCCCCGGGAGCTGCCCCCACTCACCGGCCACACGGGCCCGGTCAACTCCGTGGTCTTCCGGCCGGACGGGCGCGTCCTGGCCAGTGGCAGCGCCGACGGCACCGTACGGCTGTGGGCCCTGGACGCATCGCGCCGTCCCCGTCTGCTGGGTGTTCTGCCGTCCCGCGTCGGCCACGTCAACGCGATCGCGTACAGCCCGGACGGCCACACCCTGGCCACCGGCGGTGAAGGGGGCACCGTACGGCTGTGGGACGTGACGGATGTACGGCGCCCCCGTCCCCTCGCCGCTCTGCGGAGAGCGGGCGCGGTGGATTCCGTGGCGTTCTCCCACAACGGCCGCACCCTGGCCGTGGGCGACCGCAACCGCACGGCCAGCGTGTGGAATCTGGCCGACCGACGGCACCCCGGACGGCTGGCCGTTCTCGTCGGCCACACCGACGGGGTGAAATCGGTCGCGTTCAGCCCGGACGACCGCACCCTGGCCACCGGCAGCGAGGACCGCACCGTACGGCTGTGGGATCTGGCCGATCCCCGTCACCCGGTCCTGCGCAGCCGGCTCTCCGGCTACGCCGACGGTGTCATGTCCGTCGCCTTCGCCCCGGGCGGGCAGATGCTGGCCGCCGCGAGCTCGGACGACACGGTGCGGCTGTACGACATCGCCGGTCACGGTGGCGCCCAGGAACTGGCCCTGCTGGCAGGCCACAACAAGCCGGTCGACACGCTCGCCTTCAGCCCCGACGGCCGAACCCTCGCCACCGGCGGCGAAGACTGGACCGCGCTCCTGTGGGACCCCAGCGCCGAGCGTGTCGCCTCCCGGATCTGCGCCACCGCCTTCCCCGCCATGACCCGGGCCGAATGGCGCCAGTACTTCCCGCAGCACACGTACCGGCCACCGTGCTGAGGGAGTCGGGGCCACGCGCGGTCAGGACGCCGGTTGTGTCACCCGCGTGGCGGGCTTGCCGTCGACGGCGGCGGCCAGTTGCGGGGCCAGCCGGTCGAGCGTGTACGGCAGGCTCAGGACCGTCACGAAGGAGATGGCGTTCCCGTAGTCGCTGGACTCCTTGACGTAGACCTCGCGGTCCTGTTTCGCCACCTTCAGATCGGCGTAGAGGGGGTTCCGGTCGAGCTTGCCCTCGTCCTCGGCCGGGTCGGCGACGATCCACACGATCGCATCGGTGTCCAGCAGATCGGTGCGCTCCTTGCTGATATTGGCGCCGAACTCGTCACCGATCACCTTGTCCAGATCGGCCGGGAGGGTGAAGCCGAGGTCGGTGAGGACGCGGGAGCGCGGGTCCTGGCTGCCGAAGACGAAGATGCCGTCGTAGGGGGTGGCCATCACCGCGTCGGCCCCGGCGAAGGCCGGGTGTTCGGCGGCCACGGTCCTGAATGTGGTCTGGACGCCCTTGACCAGCTCCTTCGCCTTGGCCTTCTGCCCGAGCGCGGTGCCGATGAGCTCCGTCTGCCGCTGCCACGGAACGCCGAAGTCGTTGTACTCCTTGGGCTGGGCCACCACCGGCGCGAACTTCGACAGCGTCTCGTACTGCTCCTTGGTCAGGCCGCCGTAGACCGCGAGGATGAGGTCCGGCCGAAGCGCGGCGATCTTCTCCGTCTGCGGCCCCGTGCCGGTGTCCTTGAGTACGGTCGGTGTCTTCGCGCTGCCCAGTTCGTCCCGGGCCCAGGGGCCGATGGCGCCCTCGTAGCCGCCGTTCCACTCGGTGGTGCCGACCGGCACCTTGCCGAGAGCGAGCACGGCGTCCTGGTCGGTCAGGCCGACGGTGACGATCCGCTTGGGCTCGTTCTTGATGGTGGTGCTGCCGTACTTGTGCGGGATGGTCACCGGAAAGGCGCCGCCCGAGGCGGCCGAAGTGCCGTCGTCGGTCCCGGAGTCCTCCTCCGAGCCGCAGGCGGTGGCGGTGGTGAACACGAGCAGTACGGAGGCGAGCACCGCGGCGAGCCGGGTGCCTCTCAAAGAGCCGCGCATCAGTCGTCCTTCATGGTCGGGTCGGTGCTGTGACGGTGCGTGGGAGGTGTTCGGCCGGTCGCTCGCGCCGCTCCCCGTGGTGGCGCCCCATCGGGATGACCATCGGGGTGCCGCTGACCGGGTCCGAGGTGACCTGGCAGCTGAGGCCGAAGACGTCCTCGACGGTCTCGGCGGTGATGACCTCGGCGGGCGCGCCCTCGGCGGCGATCCGCCCCGCCTTCATGGCCACCACGTGGTCGGCGTAGCGGCAGGCCTGGTTGAGGTCGTGCAGCACCATCACCACCGTGCGGCGCTCCCGCCGGTTGAGGTCCGTGACCAGGTCCAGGACGTCGACCTGGTGCGCGAGATCCAGGTACGTCGTCGGCTCGTCCAGCAGCAGCACCGCGGTGTCCTGCGCCACCGCCATGGCGATCCAGGCGCGCTGGCGCTGGCCACCGGACAGTTCGTCCAGCGGCCGGTCCGCCAGCTCGGTCATGCCCGTGGCGGCCAGTGCCCGCTGGACGGCCTGTTCGTCGGCGCCCGACCACTGCCGCCACCACGTCTGGTGCGGTGAACGGCCGCGCCCCACCAGGTCGATGACGGTCAGCCCGTCCGGCGCCGCCGGGCTCTGCGGCAGGATGCCGAGCCGCCGGGCCAGCTCCCGGGTCGGGACGGAGCGCAGCTCCTGGCCGTCGAGGTGGACGGCGCCCCCGCGGGGCGCGAGCAGCCGGGCGAGGGCGCGCAGCAGGGTGGACTTGCCGCAGGCGTTGGCGCCCACGATGGCCGTGATCCGTCCGGGGGGTACGGCCAGATCGAGGCCGTCCACCACCAGCCGGTTGTCGTAGGCCAGGCGCAGCCCACTCGCCCGCAGGTCCGGGTCCGGGTCGGGGTCCGCGCCGGGGGTCGGCAGGGGATCAGCCGACATGGATCAACCTCCTGATCCCGCGCGGTTGGCGCGGACGAGCAGCCAGAGCAGGACGGGCGCGCCGAGCACGCCGGTGACGATTCCGACCGGCAGCTCCGTGCCGGAGATCAGGGTGCGGGCGATGAGATCGCTGCCGAGCACCATCAGCGCCCCGGTCAGCCCCGAGGCGACCGTGGGCGGCCAGGCGGTGGCCGCCAGCCGCTGGGCGACCTGCGGTGCGGCCAGCGCCACGAAGGCCACCGGGCCGGCCGCGGCGGTGGCGAAGGCGATCAGCCCGACACCGGTGAGCAGGACGGCGAGCCGCACCGGCTGCACCCGGGTGCCGAGGCCGGTGGCGACGTCGTCGCCGAGCTGCAGGGTGCGCAGCAGCCGGCCGAGCAGCAGCGCCGCCGGCAACAGCACCGCCAGGGCGGCGACCAGCGGCGTGGTCTGGGACCAGGTCCGGCCGTTGAGGTTGCCCACCAGCCAGCCGAGGGCGGCCTGTGCCTGGAAGTTGCCGCCCTTGGCCACCAGATAGTCGGTGGCGCTGGTGCAGATCCAGGCCACCCCGATGCCGACCAGGATGATCCGGTAGCCGGTGGCGCCGCGCCGCCAGGCGAGCGCGTACACGGCCAGCGCGGTGACGAGCGCGCCGAGCAGCCCGAGGGTCTGGGTGCCGAGGCCGCCGTCCCAGCCCAGCACGATGCCCGCCACCACGGCGGTGCCCGCGCCCTGGGTGAGGCCGATCATGTCGGGGCTGGCGAGCGGATTGCGGGTCATGGTCTGGAAGAGGCCGCCGGAGACGCCGAAGGCGATCCCGGCCAGCAGACCCACCAGGGCCCGCGGCAGCCGCAGTTCGCGGACCACCAGCACGGTGGCGGGGTCTCCGGAGCCGGTGAGGGCGCGTACGACATCGGCGAAGGCGATCGGGTAGTCGCCGATCGACAGCCCCCAGCAGAACAGGACGGCGACGGCGGCGGCGAGCAGCGCGCACAGCGTCACCAGCCGGGGCCGCAGGATCCCGGACACGGGCGGTACGGCGAGCCGGTAGCCGCGGAAGGACCGTACGGGCGTATGTCCCTCGGCCGCCGGGAACTTCGGCGGCCGAGGCGTGGAGCGGGTGACGGCCATCGTCACACCTCCGCCAGACGGTGCCGGCGGACCAGGGCGATGAAGAACGGCCCGCCGATGAAGGCGACGATCACCCCGGCCTGCACCTCGGTGGGCCGGGCGACCATCCGGCCGACGATGTCCGCGGTGAGCAGCAGAGCGGGCGCGAGTACGGCGGACAGCGGCAGCAACCAGCGGTGGTCCGGGCCGAGCCCCGCCGACCGGGCGAGGACACGGGCGAGGTGGGGGACCACCAGGCCGATGAAGACGACCGGCCCGATGGCCGCGACCGCCGCACCGGTCAGCAGGGTGATCGCGGCGACCCCCTGGAGCCGGACCAGGCCCGGCCGACGCCCCAGCGAGGCCGCCACGTCGTCGCCGAGGGCCAGGCTGTTGAGGGCCGGTGCGCAGGCCAGGGCCAGGACCGTACCCGGGAGGAGGAAGGGCAGCATACGCAGTACCGTGGCGCCGTCCTGGTCCGCCATCGAACCGGCCGACCAGAAGCGGTAGCGGTCCAGCACATCGGGGTCGGTGAGCACGACGGCGCTGGTGAGCGACGAGAGCAGCGAGGTCACCGAGACGCCGGCGAGTGCCAGCTTGACCGGCGTCGGGCCGGAGCGCCCGAGCCCGCCGAGGAGGTAGACCAGGACGCTCGCCGCGAGCGCACCGGCGAAGGCGAACCAGATGTACCCGTGGAACGAGCCGAGCCCGAACACCCCCACCGCCAGCACGATGGCGAACGACGCGCCCGCACTGACCCCCAGCACTCCGGGATCCGCGAGCGGATTGCGGGTCAGGGCCTGCATGACGGCGCCGGACAGACCGAGGGCGGCGCCCGCCGTGAGACCGAGCGCGGTACGCGGCACCCGGGCCGACCAGACGATGTTGTCCACGAACCGGCTCGGCGGGTCGCCGATCAGCGCCCGTACCACCTGGTCCGGCGGGATACTCGCCGCGCCCAGGGCGAGTGACAGCAGGCAGATGATCCCCAGTGCCACGACCAGCAGTGTCATGAGCAGAACGGGGCGGGCTCTCTTGCCCCGCCTCACCGTGCGGTCTCCAACGGCCAACTCCCTTGAATCCGGCGCGGCTTCATCGCGGTGCTGAACAGGGGATCCCCCACCCAGAGGCCCTTTTGGTTAGGTAAACCTTACCTTAGCGCGGCCGGGTGTCGGCGACGACGGGGTCCGGTGAGCCGAATAACGGCGGGCGCGTGGGGGGCCCTGTCGCTCCCCGGAACACCGCTCCCCGGAACACCGCTCCCCGGAACACCGCGGTCTGCCGCGCGACGCGCCCGCGCGGGAGTGTCGAACGTGTCGGAATCATCCGCTGACCCCTGGGAGCAACCTTCATGCGAGCAACACTGATGTACGGCTCCGGCGACGTCCGCGTCGAGAACGTCCCGGACCCGAAGATCCAGCAGCCCACCGACGCCGTCGTACGTGTCCTGCGCGCCTGTGTCTGCGGCAGCGACCTGTGGCCGTACGGCTCCATGCCGGCCACGGAGCACGGCGTGCGCATGGGCCATGAGTTCCTCGGCGTCATCGAGGACACCGGCGCGGACGTGTCCGGCCTCACCCGTGGCGACCTGGTCGTCGCCCCCTTCGTCTGGTCCGACAACACCTGCGACTTCTGCGCCGAGGGCCTGCACACCTCCTGCCGGCACGGTGGCCTGTGGGCGCGGGACGGCATCGACGGCGGACAGGGCGAGGCGGTACGGGTGCCGCAGGCGCAGGGCACGCTGGTGAAACTGCCGGTGGCCGAGGACTCCGCCCTCCTGCCCTCCCTGCTCACCCTCTCCGACGTCCTGTGCACCGGCCACCACTGCGCGGTCACGGCCGGGGTCAACCCCCGTACGACCGTGACGGTGATCGGTGACGGCGCGGTGGGACTGTCCGCGGTCATCAGCGCCAAGCGGCTCGGTGCCGAGCGGATCATCCTGATGGGCCGGCACAAGGACCGCACCGACCTGGGCCGGGACTTCGGCGCCACCGACATCGTGTCCGAACGCGGTGAGGAGGGCGTCGAGCGCGTACGGGAGCTGACCGGCGGCGACGGCACCCACACCGTGCTGGAGTGCGTCGGCACCCTGCCCGCCCTGCAGACGTCACTGGGCGTGGCCCGCGCGGGCGGCACGGTCAGCCGGGTCGGCGCGCCCCAGTACGGCGAAGTCCCCCTCGGCTTCCCGGAGTTCATGAACAACATCACCCTCACCGGCGGCGTGGCCCCGGCCCGTGCCTACATCGAGGAGTTGCTGCCCGACATCCTCGAGGGCCGTATCCAGCCCGGACGTGTCTTCGACCGCACGGTGGGCCTGGGCGACACACCCGAGGGCTATCGGGCGATGGCGGCCCGCGAGGCACTGAAGGTGCTGGTGACTCCCTGATCCCCTGACTCCCGGATCCCCGCCGCCATGAAGCAAAGGATCCTGACGTGAGCAAGGGAATCGCCGTCGTCATCGGCGCGGGCAGCATCGGCCGCGCCATCGCCCGCCGTATCGGTGCCGGACGCCTTCTGCTGCTGGCCGACTACAGCGACAAGGCGCTGGCCGAAGCCGCGGAACAGCTCGGCGACGAGGGCAACGAGGTGACCACCCGGGTCACCGACGTCTCCGACCGCGCCGCGGTCGAGGCCCTGGCCGACGCGGCGGCCGGGCTGGGGCCGGTCTCGCTGCCGTTCCTCCAGCCCGACCAGGTGGGTTCCTCGGTCCACGCGTACGCCCTCTCCAAGCGGGCCAACTCGCTGCGCGTGCAGACCGCGGCCGCCGCGTGGGGCAAGCGCGGAGCCCGTGTCAACGCCGTCAGCCCCGGGGTGATCATCACGCCCCTGGCCAAGGACGAGCTCTCCGGTCCCCGCGCCGAGTGGTTCCAGCGCACCGGGGAGCTGACGACCCCCTGACGGCCTCAGACCGCCACCAAAGCCTCCGCGCGCCGAGCCCGGAAGCGGGTCACGCGGTGGCCCGGCTGGGCAACTCCGGCCTGACCGTGTCCACCGCCGGCCTCGGCTGCAGCAACCTCGGGCGACCGAACACCGCCAGTTTCACCAAGGAGGGCGCCAACGCCGTGGTGCGAGCCGCCCTCGACAGTCCGGTGCAACAGGTCAACCACTACAACCTGCTGGACCACCGCGCGGATTCTCTCGGCGGCGACCTCGCCGCCGAGGTGACGGAGCCGGACACCGACCTCCGACTCGCGCCCCGTCGCCCTTATGCTGAGGTCGGTGTAGGCGGCACTGAACAGAGCGGCCCGAGCGGCGGGCGGCCGAGTGGTGTCGGTGTGTGTCGTGCTGAACGGAGAGAACGTCGTTGACCGAGGACGCGTGGACCGTGCCGAGTTATTACGAGCGCATCGACGAGGGGCGGTACAAGCCGACCGCCCACGCGAGCGGGGCTTGGAGCACGGACGAGCAGCACTTCAGCCCGCTCGGTGGCCTCGTCGTCCACGCCATGGAGCGCCACCTCGACTCCGAAGCACGGCCGGGCATGCTGTTCAGCCGCTTGAGCTTCGACATCCTCGGGCGGATCGCCCTCGACGAGTGTCAGATCTCCGTGGAGACGGTCAGGCCCGGCCGCACCATAGAACTCGTCGAGGCGGCGGTCACCATCGCCGAACGCACCGTCGTACGCGCCCGTGCCTGGCTTCTGGCCGCGCAGGACACCAGCGCCGTGGCAGGCGGTGAGCCTGCGGCGCTGCCCGCTCCCGAACCGCTCGACGGCTGGGCGCTGTCCGAGCAGTGGCCGGGCGGCTATATCGCGTCCCTTGACCTGAGGCCCGTCGGCACACCGCGCCCCGGCCGCACCACGGCCTGGGTCTCCACTCCGCTGGCGCTGGTCCACGGTGAGCAAAGCGGCGCGTTGGCGAACTACATCGCACTTGTCGACACCGCCAACGGCATCGCCGTACGACAGCCGCCCACGCAGTGGATGTACCCGAACGTCGACATGTCCGTGCACCTCTACCGGCGGCCAGAGGGGCGCTGGACCGGGCTGGACACCACGGTTGTCTTCGGGGCCACGGGGCTGGGCGTCACCAGCACGGTTCTGCACGACGTGCACGGTCCGGTCGGATATGCGCAGCAGGCGCTCACGGTGCGCCCGCACCCGCGCCGCGAGGCGTCGGACGAAGACGAGTAGCGCGTCGCAGCGTCAGTCACTGGTGGCGTGCTGGTAGGCCCGTCGCAGGAGGGCGGGGATCAGACGGAGCCGACCGCTGGGGAGCGGATAGCCGTTGGCGGTGGCCCAGGCGCAGACGACGTCGAAGTCGGGGTCCTCGGTGGTCATATCCGGGGTGCCACTGACCGCGTACGCGGGAAGCCGCGCCTCGGTGAGCAAGGCCGGGGGCAGGGAGAGGCCGAAGCGCTCTTCGACGACGGCGAGAGCGCGGCGGCGACGGGCGGTGTAGTCCACGTTCTCGTGATCACCGTACGCGGTCCCGTCGGGGCGCAGAATCCCGGCGGCGACGAGGGCGGGCAGCAGCAGATCCCGCTCCTCGCCCCAACGGACGGTCTCCTCGCACAGCCCGAAGCCGCAGATGGAGCGGCCGTCGTGGGCGTAGAAGACGGTGGCAGGCGGATGTTCCCCCACTGGCACGTAGTGGATGGCCTCCGCGCCCCCGCGGGAGATGTCTTTCAGACGGTCGCCTCCGGTGGAGTCACCGTACTCGACTGCGAACGCCCATCCGGCGTGCTCACCGACCCGGACCACACCGTCGCCCCTCTCACCGGGCCGGTAGACCGTCATGCCCAGCTCCAGCACTTCGGCATCGGCGATCGGCTGGGTCCCCGCCCCGGGCGCCCCGCCCATCCGTACCGCCAGCTCCTCCGCGTCGATCCCCCGGGCAAAGACCAGACCGGACATCCAGCCTGCCGCCCCGTCCCCGTCGGCCAGCCACCGAATACCGTCACCCATGACACCCTCCCCGTACTGGTGGGCAACGCTTCTGCGCTGTCCACCTCGACCCTAGGGGGCACCACTGACAACGCCTTGAGCATCCGTGGGTGACTGACCTCGACGGGGTGGCCGGTCCTAGCTCGCCGGCTGTCGGGGCTCGGTGACCGCCGTGCGGCGGATCACCACCTCGCCCTCGTCCGTGGCGACGGCGACCGCGTACAGACCGGGACGTCCGCCGTTGTACTTCAGGGGAAGGTCGGCCGCGCCGTCGCCCAGCCATGCGCGCATATCCGCCTCGGTGCCGCCGACCTCCATCCAGGTGATCCCCTGGGGCGTGTTCCGCTGCCCGTCACGCGGCTGTGCCCCCGGGTGCTCGGAGAGGTCTTCGATCAGGAACACGTTGGGCACTCCCCGCTGCCAGCAGGGGATCGTCTCGGGGACACGGATGGCGTTGCGCTGCACGCCGTCCGTCCGCTTGCGCAGTGGCTTGTCGATGATGTCGGTGCCGAAGTGCTCGGCCAGCTTCTCCAGTTCGTCGCGCGTGTCGACTCGCAGGCACCAGCCGATGAACACGTCGCCGCCCTCGATCTGGTCGTAGAACCAGCGGGCGCTGGGGTTGGTCTGCGGCGAGTAGGCGTCGATGACGCTCTCGACCTCGATGTACTGGTCCGGTCCGAGCGGGACGATGCGGTTGGCGATGCCGAGGTGCGGGAACCAGCCCCCCTCGTACTGCCCGAACCCCGTTTCCGCGCAGAGCTGTTCGGTGCCCGCGTAGATGTTGCGGGACCCGAGCGAGATGTGGTCGATCGTGAGCAAGGTGTTTCGTCCTTCGTCAGTGCGAGGTGACTTCTTCGAGGTCGTCGTGGTGCCGGGCCGGGGTGTGGGAGGTGGCGGTCTTCGCCCGTATCCGGTTGCCGGCCACGGTGACGACGGCACAGCCGATGAGTGAGGCGGCGATGAAGTACAGGCCGCTGTTGTAGTTTCCGGTCGTGTCGCGCAGCCATCCCACGATGTAGGGGGCCAGGAAGCTGCCGACGTTGCCGAGCATCGTGGTGAGCGCGATGCCGACGGACATGGCGACGGGGCCGTGCAGGTGTCCGACCGGGATCTGCCACATCAGGAAGAGGGCGGCATAGATACCGGATGTGAGCAGGACCGTACCGAGCAGGGTGAGCCCCAGACCGGTGGTGTTGGCGGCCAGTACGGTGCCGCCGGCGGCCAGCAGCGCACCGCAGGCCACGTGCCACACCCGCTCGTTGCGCCGGTCCGAACTGGACACCCAGACCAGGGCGACGAGTGTCGCGGGGATGTAGACGGACCCGGACAGCAGGCCCGTCTGGAGCACGCTCAGCTTGGTGTGGGCCTGTTCGGCGAAGCCGGTGATGATCAGCGGAAGGAAGGAGGTGATGGCGACGAAGCCGACCCACAGCAGGCTGACGCCCACGGAGAGGGTGACCATGCGGAGGTCGCGCAGGCGCTCGAGGACATCGCTGAACCGGATCTTCGGCTTCTCCGTGGCGCTCTCCGCCGTGGTGACCCGGAGCAGGGCCTCCCGTTCCGGCTCGGTGAGCCAGGTGGCGGTCGTCGGGGAGTCGGTCAGGAAGCGGAGCAGGACCAGACCGAGGATGATCGTCGGAACCCCCTCCAGGATGAACATCCAGCGCCACCCGGCCACTCCCAGCACGCCGTGGGCGTACTGGATGATGGCCGCGGACAGCGGCGTGCCCAGGATCGCGTAGAACGGCAGACACACCAGAGCGGTGACCCGCCCGCGCATCCGCGGCGGGAACCAGATCGTCAGATACATCAGCATCCCGGGGAGCATGCCTGCCTCGACGGCGCCCAAGGCGATTCTGGTCGCGATGAGGCTGCCCTCGCCCTGGATCAGGCTCGACAGAACGGCGACGACGCCCCAGGACATCGTGAGCAGTCCCAGCCAGCGCCGGGGGCCCAGCCGGTTGAGCGCCAGGTTGCCGGGGACTTGCAGGGCGATATAGCCGGCCGAGAAGATCCCGGTGGCGAAGCCGAAGGCGGAGGTGCTGATGCCGAGGTCGGCGTTCATCGTCAGCGCGGCGGTCCCGACGTTGACGCGGTCGAGATAGCCGGCCGTGTACAGGAGCAGGACCAATGGGCCCAGCCGTCTGAGGGCCTTTCTGACCGCCTGGCGCTCGGCCAGGGGGATGTCTGACACGGTGGGTTCCCTTCTCGGAACGGCTCGGTACGGCTGGAGCGGTCTGTCCGCCGGTCTCGGCGCCGGGCCCGTCACAGCCCGAGGAACGCCCGCGCGTTGGCGGTGAGCGTTCCGGCGTCGGGCCCGTGGTCGGTGGCGAAGCGGACCGGGTCGGGCTGGGCCATGTCGAACGGGTAGTCGCTCCCGCAGACGACGCCGCCCTTGGATGCCTGCGCGGCCAGCAGCCCCAGCGGTCCGGGGTCGTGGGTGACGCTGTCGAAGAAGAGCTCGCCGAACACCTCCGCAGGTGGCCGGGACGAGTGGCGGCGCACATCGGCCCGGGTCCGCCAGCCGTGGGTCCACCGGCCGAGCAGCCACGGTGCGCAGCCACCGCCGTGTACGAAGCAGATCCGCAGCCGCGGCAGCTGCTCCTTGACGCCGCCCAGGATGAGCGCGGCGACGGCGGTGGCGCTCTCGACGGGGTTGCCGACGAGGTTGGAGAGGTAGTGCTCCGACCACTCCGGCCGGGGCAGTTGCATGGGATGGACGAGCACGGCGAGGTCGAGATCCGCGGCGTCGGTGAGGATGTGGCGCAGTACGCCCCGGTCAAGCGAGCCGCCGGCGAGCAGCGGCGGGATCGCGATCCCGGCGATGCCTTCGGTCCGGGCCAGCCGCTCCATCTGGGCGCGGGCCTCGTCGGCGTCGTCGAGGCCGACCAGGCCGAGCCCCACGAGCCTGCCGGCGGAGTCGGAGACCACGGCGGACAGCGCGTCGTTGAACGCCGTCACATACGCATCGGCCCCCGGCACACCGCCCACGGGGAACGCGAACGGTGGCGCGGACAGGACTCGTACCCCCACACCCGTGGCGCGCATGTCCTGGAGGATCGCGGGGACATCGCTCATCGCCCGGGTCGGAATGGACAGCGGGATGTCACCGAGGTGGAGTTCGCCGTCGCGGTCGTGCATACCTCCGTACGGAGCGCCCGGGGGGAGGTGGAACAGCTCGGTGGGCAGCCAGTGGGCGTGGACGTCGATGACGCCCTCGGCGAGCGGGGCGCTGATCACGCCTGTCCCTCCTGCCGGGCGGCGTCCGACCCGTCGCCGTGGATGTCCAGCGGCGCGTTGGCGCTGTCGAGGTGTTCGACGGTGGTGAAGACGAGTTCGGTGTCGCCGACGTTCTCGATGTCGTGCAGCAGGTGTTCGCCCGGCCCGAAGGTGAAGTGGCGGGTCTCCCCGGCGTTGTAGGAGACCTCCCGGGTCGTGCCGTCGTGCGTGTGCTGACGACTGCGGCCGGCGTTCACCGCGGTCCAGAAGTAGTCGAGGACATGCCGGTGGGCGTGCCAGCGCTCGCCGGGGGCGAGCCGGATCTCCCAGACCCGCACCCGCGGTGTCTCGCTCAGCAGCCGGGAGCCGACCCGGCCGTCGTGGGAGTGCGCCTCGAACTCCGCGCGCAGCTCCTGCGGCCATCCGTCGAATCCGCCGGCGACGAGGTCGCCTGCCAGCGGCAGGTCCGCGAGAAAGTTGTCACTGGTCATCGTTTTCTCCTTGGGTGTGTTCCGTGGTGGGCCGAGGCGTATCCGCGGGCGTCACCGCCCGGGGCCGTACAGCCCGAATCGCAGGCTCGGGTCGCCGGGCTGCCAGGTGTTCGAGAACTGGGACCGCTCGCCCATCGCGACGACCCGCTCCAGCAGCCGGGCGCTGAGTTCGAGCTGGACCGGCTCCCATGTGTGCAGGGCGGCGCCGATGTCGCCCTCCGCCTCCCGGAGCGCGCCGACCAGGGCCCAGGCGTCGGCCGCCGCTTTCGCGGTGCCGGCCGCTGCGTGCGGCCGGGCGGCACACGCGGCGTCGCCGATCAGGGCCACCCGGCCCTCGGCCATCCGGGACGCGCGCGCATCGGAGACGACCTGGATGTACGGCGTGGCCGTGGCGGTCACGACATCGGCTGCCGCGGGGGAGAGCATCCGCCGCGCGGCGTCCCGCATCTCGGCCACGTAGCGGTCCTGGACCTGGGCGGGGTGGATGGACACCGTGCCGGGGAAGCCGCGCTTGTCGATCAGCATCTCCGACAGCTCGGGGCCCTCGGGCACGTTCCGGTACCAGACGTAGTTCATGAGCCGGTCCTGCGGCCCGGTCCCGCCTTCGCCGGGGATCGGGTAGAGCGTGATGTGCGAATGGGGCACCACGGTGTAGGTGATGGAGTCCTTCAGCAGCTCACGGGTGTCCTCGGACAGGTCCTTCTCCGGGACCGTGCCGCGCCAGCCGATGTATCCCGAGTAGGTGAGGTCCGCGGCCGGGTCGAGGCGGCGGCGCCCGATGGAGGTGATTCCATCGGCGAAGACCACCAGGTCCGCCGTCACCTCGCGCCCGCTCACGAACCGCACCGTGACGGATCGCTCGTCCTGGTCGAATCCGCAGGCGTACTCGCCCAGATGGTAGTGGTCGGATCCGAAGTCGCCGAGCAGGGCGCGGTAGAACGTGCCCCACGAGGTGTAGCTCCAGGTCCGCCGCTCGCGGTGGACGATCCGGTTGTCGGTGTCCAGGTACTGCACCCAGTCCGTGGAGGTGCTGAGGTCCTGCGGATGCTGCTCACTGCGCTCGGTGAACCAGCGCAGGGTGTCCGGCTGCAGCACGATGCCGCTTCCGCGTCCGTCGAGTGCGGTGGGGGTCCGCTCGAAGACGTCGACCGTGAAGCCCAGGTCGCGCAGGAGGAGCGCGGTGGTGAGCCCGCCGATCGATCCGCCGATGACCACGGCGGTGGCACCGTCGTACGCGTTCATGTGTACATCTCCTTGCTGGTGGTCGACCCGGTCGGCGATTGCGCCCGGTCCGGGCCGAGGTCGATGGGGTCGGTCGGTAGCTCGGCGCCGCGGGTCTCCGGTGCGAAGGCGAGTCCGGCCACGGCGATCAGTCCGACCGCGGCGACACAGGTGGTGGCCAGGCCCAGGTCTCCGTCGAACCACGAGGCGGCCATGACCCCGGCCACCAGCGGACCGGCCGCGGTGATGGAGCGACCGATGCTGTTGCACAGGGCCATACCGGTGGCGCGCACACTGGGCGGGAAGAGCTCGGGGCCGTAGACGAAGGTGCCCGACAGGGCCCCGAACAGGCCGAACCCGACGACGGGCAGGGCGAGCAGAAACTCGCCGTAGCCGTGGTGGAAGGGGAAGAGATAGCCGACGCTCACGGCGGAGACGGCGAAGCTGATGGCGAAGGCCTTGCGCCGCCCGAACGCGTCGGCGAGGAAGCCCCATGAGGCATAGCCGAGGACGCCGCCCGCGTTGAACAACATCGAGGCGACCGCGACGCGGCTGTTGGCGGTCTCGGGGGACATCGCACCGGCGGCGGTCATCTGGCGGATGATCTGGGGATACCAGGTCGATACGCTCCAGAAGGCGATCAGCGAGCCGGTGGCCAGTGCCGTGCAGATCGCCGTCCTGCTCAGCAATGGCGCGGCGAGCAGCCGGCGCAGGACGAACTGGTCCGCCGCGGCGGCCTGCCCCTGTGACTTACGTGTCCGGCGTGCCGCGATGGCACCCTGGATCTCAGGGGGCTCGGGAACATAACGGCGGATGAACCACACGAGGAGCGCGGGCGCCACCGCGATGCCCATCATCAGCCGCCAGCCGTGGTCGCCGAGCAACTGGTACGCGAGCGCGGCGATGAAGAACCCGGCGGCGTAGCCGGACATCATCACGCCACAGGCCCGCGCCCGGTAGCGGTTGCGCCACACCTCGGCCACCAGTGCGGCCCCGACCGGGGCCTCGACGCCCGAACCGAGCCCGGCGACGAACCGCAGGACACCGAGTTGCCACCAGGTGTCGGCGAACGCCGCCAGCGCGGTGAACACCGCGTAGGTGACGATGCCGGCGGACAGCACCCGGACCCGCCCGAAGTAGTCGGCGAGCATGCCGAACAGAAGCCCGCCGACCGCCCAGCCGGCGAGGAACAGGGCCACGGTCAGCCCGCCGTAGAACCCGATGGCGTCGGGGTCCACCGCGACACCGCTGTGCGGCAGCAGCTCGGTCATGGCCGGGCCGAGGACCAGTGCGTAGAGGCTTCCGGCGAAGCCGTCCAGGGCCCAGCCCATCGTCGTCCCCAGCAGGACGAGCCATTGGATTCGGGTGATCTCCGTGCGCCAGCCGCGAGCGGGCGGGGCTGCCTGTGTTTTCGACATGGGCGGGTCCTTCGTTGGACGTTGCCGGACAGGAGTCGTCGTGGGAACCACGGGGAGGTTGGTGGGGAGTGGGGAAGTGTCCGGGGCGGCCGGTCAGTTGAGACGGCCGGGCTCGGCATTCCCGTACCAGTCGACGTCGTCCGCGGCGGTCCGCACCACGACGGTCTTGATCCAGGTGAAGTCGTCGAAGGACTCCTGGCCCGCGTCCCGCCCGGTGCCGGACTCCTTGACCCCGCCCCACGGGAGCGAGGGCTCCAGTCGGTGATGGTCGTTGACCCACACCATTCCGGCGGTGATACGGTCCGCGACACGGTGGCCACGAGCGATGTCCCGGGTCCACACGCCGGCCCCGAGACCGAACCGGTTGTCGTTGGCCATCGCCACCGCGTCGTCCTCCTCGTCGAAGGGCACCACGACCGCGACCGGTCCGAAGATCTCCTCGCGTGCGACGGTCATCGACATCGTGGCGTCGGCCAGCACGGTCGGCTGCAGGTAGTAGCCGGAGCCGAGCTCCGCCGGCAGGTCCGGAGCTCCTCCGCCGGCGGCGACGCGGGCGCCCTCCTGGATGCCGGTCGAGATCAGACGCAGGACCTTGTCCCGCTGGACACCGCTGATCAGCGGCCCCAGCTGGGTCTCCGGCAGCACCGGGTCCCCGATCCGGATCGCCGACGCCCGGGCGCTCAGCGCCTCGACGAACTCGTCGTAGATCCCGCGCTGGACGAGAAACCGCGAACCGGCCACACAGGACTGACCGGCCGCCACGAACGCGGCGAACGCCGCTCCTTCGGCGGCGACGACCGGGTCGATGTCGTCGAAGACGACGATCGGGGTCTTACCGCCGAGCTCCGCGGTGACACGGGCGAAGCGGGCCGCCGTGGCGACCGCCGCGGCCCGTCCGGCCTCGGTGCCACCGGTGAGCGTGATCTTGGCGATGTCGGGGTGCCCGGTGAGCCGTTCCCCCACCTCGCGTCCGCCGGTCACCACACCGACCACGCCCTCCGGCAGCCCGGCCTCGCGCAGGATGTCGACCAGCGCCAGCGTGGTCAGCGGTGTCATCTCGGAGGGCTTGACCACCACGGTGTTCCCGGTTGCCAGCGCCGCGGACAGGCTGCGCGCGAGGATCAGCAGGGGGTGGTTGAACGGTGTGATGATGCCGCACACACCGAGCGGTGACCGCCGCTGATAGGTCAGATAGGGGCCGTCGCCGGGCAGCACGGCGTCCCTCTGGGTGACCAGCAGCCCCGCGTTGTAGCGGAACCACTCCGGAACGCGCGACAGCTGCGCCCTGGTCTCGGTGATGGGCCGGCCGTTGTTCCGCGTCTCCAGCTGGAACAGCGTCTCGGTGTGCGCCTCGATCGCGTCGGCGAACCGCAGCAGATGCCTGGCCCGCTCACTGCGTGGCATACGGGGCCACGGACCGGATTCGAAGGCCGCCTTCGCCGCCCGTACCGCCTCGTCCACCTCGGCTGCCGTGTTGTCCGCGACGGTGCGGATGACCGCGCCGGTGGCCGGGTTGACGATCGCCCGATCGCGGTGCGCGGCGTCGTCCGACACCTTCGTCGTGCCGGTGGCATCGGCGTCGGCGAGCAGGGTGGTGTTCTCGTTCATGGGCTGTCCTCACGAAGGGCACAGGGCCGCGGATGCGGGGAGGGGGAGTGGTGTCCGCGTCTCGGCGCGGCAGCGTGCGGTCGAGTATCCAGACAGGCCCCGGGCATCTCCATGTTTGTGCAGACACAATCCATCGGGATATGTGTCTCTGCTGACACCCAGATGCGTGCCATGCTGGATGTATGCCGACGAAGTCACTGGAGAGCGCGGACTCCGCGGGGCCGGACGGAGCCGAGTCACACGCCGAACTGCGCCGCTGGCTGGAGGCCGTACAGGCGCTGAGCGCCGCCGTGAGCGCCGGGCGCGGTCTGCGCGAGGTCCTTGGCCTCGTCGCGGACACGGCACGGTCCCTGCTGGGATTCGACTTCTGCGGAGTCCTGATCCCCGACAGCTCCGGGCAGAACCTCGTCATCGAGGGATGGAGCGGGCTGTCGGCCGAGTACGTGGCACGTGTCAACTCCGACCGCCCGGTACGCCTGCACGGGGACGGTGTCCACCACGCGCCGTCGAGCCAGGCATTCCGGTCGGGGCTGCCGGCCGCGGTGCGGGACATCGACCGCGAGCCGCAGTTCACGCCATGGGGCGGGGTGGCGAAGGAGCAGGGCTACCGGTCGATGCTCTCGGTGCCGCTCGTCGCCGGCGGCGACGTGGTCGGCACGCTCAACAGCTACCACTCAGCCGTCCACGACTTCACCGACCACGAGGTGGAGCGGCTCACCCTGCTGGCCAACCACGCCGCGATCGCGCTCACCTCGGCACGGATGGTCGAGGAACTTCAGCAGCTGAACGTCTCGCTGCGCCGCCGGCGCGACCTGCTGACGAAATCGGAGCGGATACACCAGCGCCTCCTGGAGGTCGCTCTGCGGGCCGGTGGCCTGGACGGCATCGTCCAGGCGCTGGCGGACCTCGTGTCGCGGCCCGTGCTCGTCGAGGACGCCGGGGGCGCCGTGCTCGCGCGGACCGGCACCCCCTCGGAGCTGCCGGGCAGCGAGGTCCGGGCCGCGCTGCCACTGGAGGAGGACCCGTCGGGGCCGCACACGCTCGGCACCGGCATCGTGCGCGAAGAAGGCGGTTACGTCGCCGCCACGGTCAGGCTGGCGGGGGAGGTGGTCGCCCGGGTGTGGCTGCCGCGCGGCGCCGAGGGATTCTCACCCCTCGACGAACGGGCTCTTGAACACGCCTCGATCGTGATCTCACTCGAGCTGTTCCGGCTGCGCACCGGCACCGAGGTAGAGCACCGCCTGCGCGGCGAACTGCTCGCCGACCTCCTCAGCGGCGCCGCCGTCGACTCGCCCCCGGTCGCGGAACGCGCTCGTCGACTCGGCCACGACTTGTCCCACCCCCACATCGCCGTCGTCGGGCAGCTCGACGTGGCGACCGAATCCCGACGGTCCCTCACCTACCAGCGCGCACTGGCCCTGGTCTCCGAACTGGCCGCCGCGTACACGCCGAGACCGCTCGTCGCGATGCACCAGGGAGCCGTGGTCGCGCTGTGGCCCCTGGACAGCGTTCGTACGCTCTCGCGGGCCGCCCCGGCCGGTGAGAAACAGCGCATGGACGCTGTCGCCTCGTCGATACGGCGAGCGATGGCCTCGGTCCCGGACGCGGAGGGAGCGACCGTCGCGGTGTCCGGCGCCGAGCGGCGGACCTTTGTGCAGGCGTACCGGACCGCTCGCGGAGCGCTCAATGTGGCACTACGCACCGGGCGTTCGGACACCGTGGTGACACCGGACGACCTCGGCGTCGCGGGCCTGCTCCTGCAACTGGGCGACGCCCGGCAGTTGGTCGCCTTCGCCGACCGCACACTGGCCGCAGTGCGACAGCACGATCTGCTGCGCGGCACGCACCTGCTGCAAACGCTCCGCGTCTATCTGGACAGCGAGCTCAGCAGAACGGAGGCCGCGCACCGGCTCAGCGTCCATCCCAACACGGTGAGTCAGCGCCTGCGGCGGATCGAAACGGTGGCCGGCCTCGACCTCTCCGCTCCGGCGACCCTGGTGGAGGTCAGCGCGGCCCTGCTGCTCCTGGACGTCGCGGAGGGCGGACACCCGGCCTGACCGGGGCGGGCGAAGCCGGTTGCGGAGATGTTCAAAGAGGCTGTGTGAGATGTGCTGTGTCGCCGACATCGGCCGCCGCGAGTGCGGCGGTGAGCTGCAGCAGCGAATCGGGCTGGGCCACATTGACGTCGAGCAGGTCTTCGATGCGTTTGAGCCGCAGACCCACGGTGTTCGGGTGCACGAACAACGCTTCGGCGGTGCGGGCGGTGCTGAGCTCATGGGCCAGATAGGTGCGCAGGGTGTGCAGCAGCCGGGTGCCGCGTCTGCGGTCGTAGTCGAGGATCGGGGAGAGCGTACGATCCGCGAAGCGCAGCAGCTCGGACGGGTCTTCCAGTTGCAGAAGAAGGCCATGCACCCCCAGATCGCCGAGTTCCACCGTCCGGTCACGGCCGCCGCGTAGCCGGGTGAGCGTCAGCGTGCCTCGCGCGGTGCGGAACGCGGCGGGGTAACCGGCCAGGTCGGCGCACGGCCGGGAGACGGCCACCGTCACCGTGACCGGCGCCGTGCGCGCGACGGCCCCGCGGATGGCGTCGGCGGCCGCCACCGTCCCGGGCGCGACCGTGCCCGGCGCGACCTCCGCGCGCGTCGGCGCCGAGCCCTGGGCGGAACCGTCGACGGCCGGCACGTCAAGAGGCCACAGCACGACGACGTCATCGCCGTGGCGGGCGGCCAGGGGGCGAGGGCTCTGCCCGGATGCCACCGCGTGGACGGCCGACAGCACCTGACGCTGTGCGTCGATCCGCCGGTGCGGGTCGGGTTCGGGGGTGCTGTCGGCCCGGACGACGAGCACGGCGTGCGGGCGGTGCAGATCGTGGCCGAGCCGGCCGGCCCGGGCGACAATGGTGGCCAGGGCCGCGGGCGACTGGGCGAGCAGGTCGGTCAGCAACTCGCCGCGCAGCCGCCACTCCACCTCGACGGCCGTGCGCCCCCGGAGCATCTCGAGGGCGGCGACCACGGCCGCGTGCTCGATGGCCCGGCGGCCGAGCGGCCCCAGCTCCGCCGACTCACCGGGGATCCACATCCGTGCGACGACATCCTTGTCGAGCACCACCGGGGACGTCACCCACGGCCTCCCGGCAGCGCCCGCGCGCACCTCGACGGTCCCGGTGCCCGGGTCGTGGGTGATCGACTGGCGCAGTGTCGCGATGTGCTCGATCCCGTCGAACCGGTCGCAGGGCACGGCACCGTCGGGACCAGCGGCGGCCAGCGCGCTCCCGTACGGGTCCTCGAAGAGCACCGGCCGGCCGAGCAGCGCGGCCAGGGCCCGAGCGACCCCGTCGACCCCCTCGCCGCGCAGGGCCACCTCGGTCAGCTGGCGATGGATGTCTCCCGTCCGCTGCAGCAATGCGTGCTGCTCGCGCAGCGAGTCGTTGAGCTGCCGCAGTTCACCGATGGTGCGCCGCCCCCTCTCCCGGAGCCGGGCCGTCTCGATCGCGATGGCGGCCTGATTCGCCAGGGTGGTGAGCAGTTCCTGCTCGTCGTCGGAGAAGCGGTGCACCTCGGCCCGGTAGCAGGTGAGAGTGCCGAGGCAGGAGCCGGTGGTCGTCAACGGTACGGCGATGATCGAGCGGTAGCCCTGTTCATCGGCGACGCCGCCCCACGCGTAGTCGGTCTCGGCGGAGATGTCGCTCAGCGCGACTGCCCGGCCCGTCCGGAACGCCCGGCTGGAAGGCGCCTCTCCGGGGTGTCCCGACCCGATGCGTACGGGGTGCTGGGCGTTCACCCCCGCGATGTGATGGCGACGGTCGCGACGACAAACGCCGCGAACAGCGCGATGGACAGGGCGCGGTGGCTCACAGCACACCCTCCCGCGACCGTCCGGCCATCGCATGTGGCCGGTAGGCCACCACCGCCATGGTGGTGAGATAGCCGCCGACGAACACGACGACGGCCGGCCAGACGAAACGGCGGTGTCGCCGCTCCAGTTCGGTGAGCTGTGACTCAGCGGAATCGATCGGCTTCGGGGGGCTCGACATGACGCTCTCCTGACACGAGGTGGTGCAAAGGCGCAGGAGCGGGCCGACGGCCTCGGGCTCCTGGGCACCTCAGGGTGAGCGACGTGTTGTCCGTACGCCATGTCGTGTCCCCCAGCGTGAGCAGCGAAGACTGTGGCCTCCCACAGGAGATCTTGGGCCGGGCCGACGCACACTGGCATGCGTGACCACATTCGGTAGCCGCGTCGTTCCGTCACATGCGTGCGGTGGCGGGCTGCTCCTCCTGCCGCAGTGGCTTCTCATCCGGGTCGACACACTTGGCGAGGCACCGGGTGCGGGAGAGGGCGAAGACGCCGTAGCAGAGCAGGGCGACACCGAACAACGTGGGCAGGAGCCACAGCCCCAGCCGCGGCGACTCCGCGAAGAGCGTGACACCGAGGCAGAAGCTGACCGTGGCGTCCCCGAGTGTGAGGGCCGGCTGGGACGCGATCAGTGGGCCTCCTTGCATGGCGTATCCCAGCAGGAGGATGGAGAGCGATCCGACGGCCGCGAAACCGTAGGTCTGCCAGGCGCGGAAGAATCCCGCCACTCCCTCGTCGCTGAGAATGCCCATGGCGGATTTGACCAATGCCGCGGTGAGCGCGTTGCCGATGGCGGCCGCGGTCGCCAGACAAGCCGCCCGCGCCAGGCCAGGCGGGCGCCGCAGCCCCGCCAGAACGAGTACGGTCCCGGCCCCGCCGACGCCGGCGAGCGTCGGCACCCACCAGATTCCCGGCACCTGGGTGCGCCCTCCGGAAGGGAAGACGGAGAACAGAGTGATGGCCAGGCCCACAAAGATGCACACCACGCAGAACCACGCCTTGCGCGACACCCGCACCCGGAAGACCGCGCTGCCGACCAGGAGAGCCAGCGGAAGCTCGAGGACGAAAACGGGCTGGACCGCCGCCAGCGTCCCCGCGTTCAAGGCCAGAGCCTGGAAGAGCGCGGCGAAGACGACCCCCAGAATGCCCCCGAGCCAGACCGGGCTGCGCAGCAGCTGCCGGATGAGACCGAGCCGGGCCGGGGAGCTGGGCACCCGCAACGCCGCACTTCGCTGCAGCACGGTTCCCACCGCGTTGCTGCCGGCAGCCAGCACGGCAAACATGACCGCCACAATCATCCGGCTCGGACCACTTCTTCCAGGTTCTGCGTTGCACGCCGATGGGTCTTGGGTGTTTTCCACCATGCCACCTCCTCGGCAGGAGTTTCCAACGCTGGGTGCGGGACGCGCGTGCTCGTCGTACGGTCCTGACCGCGCGCAGGGCGGCCCTGGTGTGTACGTTGAGGCCGTGGACGCGCAGCGCCGCTCCGGGGCCGGTCAAGGAGCACGACATGGCTGTACACGGTGATATCCGCGCTGGAGTCGTCGACGTTCACGCGCACTGGCTGCCGCGCGAACTGCTCGCCCTCCCGCCCGGGAATCCGCTCGGCGGCATGAACGACCGAGGTGGCGCACTGTTCCTCGGTGACATTCCCCTGTCGTTCCCGACCGCGGCGATGACCGACATCGACACGATCGTCACCGACACGCGCAAAGCGGGACTCGGCGTGCGCGTCATCTCGGCACCGCCCTTCGCCTTTCCCGCCCACGCGCCGTCCAAGGCGGATGACTACGTGGCCGCCTACAACCAGCAGCTCGCCGACGCCGTGTCCAACACCGACGGAACGCTGGTCGGGCTCGGTCTGGTGCGGTTGGATGAGGTGGCCGCGGCCCGGCGGGAGCTGACGCGGCTCGCCGAGGCGGAAGGCGTCGCCGGCATCGCCGTCCCGCCCGTGGTCCGTGGCCGGTCCTACGACGGCGGCGTCCTGCGGGAGGTGCTCGGCGTGGCCGCCGAGCTGGGCCTGTCCGTGCTGATGCACCCCATGCAGCTGCCGCGCCCGGAATAAGACCACCACTACCTGGTCAACCTGATCGGCAATCCGGTGGAGACGACGACCGCCGTGGCCTCGCTCCTCCTGGGTGGCGTTCTGGAGGACCTGCCCGACCTGCGCATCTGCTGTGTGCACGGCGGGGGCTGCGCACCGTCGCTGATCGGGAGGTGGGACCACGGGTGGCGGTCCCGCGACGACGTACGCCGGGGCAGTACCCGGTCACCCGCCGAGTCCTTCAGGCTGCTGTACTTCGACACGATCACCCACGATCCTCAGGTGCTGAGACTGCTGCGCGCCCACGCCTCACCCGACCGGATCCTCTGCGGCAGCGACTACCCCTTCGACATGGCGCAGCCCGACGCCCGAGGCCGACGTCAGCAAGCGCGAGGAAGGCAGTCGATGCAGTCGAGGAAAGCGTTCAAGGCCCTGATCGTCGGCGGGTCTGTCGGAGGCCTCGCAGCCGCGCACGAGATGCGGGCCGCGGGCGCCGAAGTCGCCGTATACGAGCGTTCCGCGGGCAAGATGGAGGCCCGCGGCGCCGGGGTCGTCATGCAGCCCGAGGTGGAGGCACTTCTGGTCCGCCTGGGCATGTCCGCACGATCGGTGAGCGTGGAGCTGCGGGAGCGCCAGCAGCTCCATCGGGGCGGCAACGCCACCCGGTACGAGGCTCCTCAGCTGATGACCGCGTGGGACACCCTCTACCGGGCGCTGCGCGAGCCCCTTTCCGGGGTGTGCTACCGGCTGGACAGCGCGCTGAGGCGGGTACGAGTCGACGGTTCCGAGGTCACCGGCGAATTCGCGGATGGGTATACGGCTCAGGGCAACTTCCTGGTGGGCGCCGACGGGATCGGCTCGGCGACGCGTGGGCTGCTCGATCCGGGGCGTCGCCCCGCCTATGCCGGCTATGTGGCCTGGCGAGGCTTGGAGCCGGAGTCGTCGCTGCCCGCCGATCTGCTGGAGCTGCTGGCGGGCCGGTTCACGTTTTTCGGCGCGGACGGTCTGCAGATGCTGTGCTACCTCGTCCCTGGCCCCGACGGTGAGCTGACGGAGGGCTCCCGGCGCGTCAACTGGGTGTGGTACATGAACGTGGCCGAGCGCGATCTGCCCAGGTTGCTGGCGGGCCGGTCCGGAAAGACGTTCACGGCCTTCGTACCGCCCGGGGAGACGCTGCCGGAGACCGTCGCACAGCTCGCCACCACGGCGGACACCTCGCTTCCGGAGCGGTTCGCCGAGCTCGTACGGCGCTCCGAGGTCTTTATGCAGCCCGTCTTCGACCTGTCGCCGCACCGGATGATCGCCGACCATGTGGCGTTGATCGGCGACGCCGCCGGAACGGTCCGTCCCCACACCGCCTCGGGACCTCGAAGGCGTTCGCCGACGCGGCCGGGCTCGCGGCGGCCCTGCGCGGCTGGACACCCGGCCAGGACCTGCCGGCCGGACGGCTCGCGGACTGGGAACGGGAACGGCTCTCCCACCTGGACGCTCTGTCGCGTGCCGGGATCGATTTGGCCAACCGGTCAGCACTGGGGACGGCGAACGGCCGCCGCTTCTTCGTCAGCGCGCGGCCCGCATGATGGCACGCCGGATGGGCTCGTAGCCGGTGCACCGGCAGATGTTGGATTCGACCAGGCCGTGTACGCGCTCCGGGTCGTCGCCGATCGTCGGGTCGGCCTCCAGGGCGCCTGCCGCCACCATGAGAAAACCGGGTGTGCAGAAGCCGCACTGCAGGGCGTGTTCGGCGGAGAAGGCCCGCTGGAGCGGATGGGGCTCGCCATCGGGTCCGGCCAGGCCTTCCACGGTGCGTACCGAGCTGCCGTCGCACTGGACGGCCAGCATGAGGCAGGACCGGACGGCCTCGCCGTCCACCAGTACGGTGCAGGCCCCGCAGACGCCGTGCTCGCAGCCGAGGTGGGTGCCGGTCAGCCGGCAGTCCTCGCGCAGTACGTCGGCCAGAACGCGCCGCGGCTCCACATCGAGCGGGTAGGCCTGGCCGTTGACCGTGAGTGTGATCTTCACCGGGGTACTCCTTCCGCCGCTTGGCGCAGTGTCCGGCCGACGACCACCGCGACGGCCTCACCGGGATAGCGCACCCGGTCCTTGACCAGCACCGGCCACTCCCGGCCCGCCACCGCCTCTTCCGTCGACAACCTGGCGAGCAGGGTGTGCGGCACCGGGGGCAGATCCTGGAGGTCGGCTGCCGCCTGCCGACAGGGCGGCAGCTCCGAAAGATCGGCAGCGGACCAGGCCCCCGCCACGCCCGCCACCTGACGGGCGGCGGAACAGTCCACCGTACGCAGCACACCGTGGGCCACGTCGCTCCGTACGAACACGGCGTCCAAGCACCCCGGCACCGCCATGTCGGCGACGTACCGGCCCCGGCCGGTGAGCAGCCGCTCGTCCTCACGCCTTGTCCAGTGCCCCATCGAGACCTCCGGAGACCAGCTGGTCGCTTCAGGCTAAGGCCGCGGCTGCCGTTCGTCGTGTCGACCTTGGACGGCGGTGTGCGGGCGGTTTCAGAGGCGGCAGCTGATCTCCATGCCGTCCTCGACGGGGAAGGTCACGTTCTGGTAGCCGTGCGCGGGGTCGCGTACGTAGTCGAGATACGGCCGCAGCGGCCCGTCGCCCTCGCCCTGGTCGATGTCGTCGGCCACGACGAGTGTGCCCGGCCGCAGACGTGGTTCGAGCAGTTGCAGCACGGGCAGGCACAGGTCCTTCCAGCCGTCGAGCAGGACGAGGTCCACGGGGCCTTCGAGAGCGGCCAGGGTCTCCCGGGCGTCGCCCTCGAGCACGGTGATCAGATCGTCCAGCCCGGTCTCGGCGAAGGTCCGGCGGGCCATGGCGATCTTCTCCTCGCTCATTTCCGTGGTGATGACGCGCCCGGTGCCGTTGTCGCGTACGGCGGCGGCCAGATGGAGCGTGGAGATGCCGAAGGACATGCCGAACTCCACGACCGTGGCCGGGCGGACGGCACGGACCAGGTTGTAGAGCAGCTTCCCGCCCTCGGCGGATATCGGCATGTAGATCCCGGCCGCGGCGTCGGCGAGTTCCTGCGGGGGCCTCGAAAGCGCCAGCTCCGACCCGAGGCGCGCGGCGGTGGTCTCGTCCTGTTCGGCCAGCTCGAACATCCGGCTGATGGCGGCCTCGACGCGGGGCTCGGCAAGGGTGTGAGTGAATGTCATGGACGCTAGAGTAGACGCAACGGTGAGTCTTGTCTAGGGAGGGTGGCGCGGCACGAGCACTGGATATGCTGATCACGGGAGGCGAGATGGCACGCGCGACACACACCGCCGAGGCGAGCGACACCGGCCGACCGGCGCCGCGTCACCACGGCAATCGGCACGGACGCAGTGAGCAGGCCCGGCAGGCGGTGCTGAACGCGGCCGACGACCTGCTCGTGGAGAAGGGCTTCGCGGGCGTCACGATGGAGGGCATCGCCACGCGGGCAGGTGTCGCCAAGCAGACCATCTACCGCTGGTGGAGCACCAAGACCGACGTCCTCATGGACGCCTTCCTCCAGGACGTGGCCGAAGACCTCACCGTGCACGACTCCGGTGACATCGCCCTCGACCTACGCGGCTATCTGCGCCGACTGGCCTGGTTCCTCAGCGAGTCCGACCCCGGCGCCGTCTTCAAGGCCCTGATCGCGCAGGCGCAGCACGATCAGGCCTTCGCCCAGGACTTCCGGTCCAGATACCTCGACGAGCAGCGCCGCCGTGACCGCCACCCGCTGGAACGTGCCCTGGAGCGGGGGGAGTTGCCGTCCGGGCTGGATCTGGCGGCCGAGACCGACCAGCTGATGGGCCCCGTCTACTACCGGGTGCTGGTGACCGGCGAGCCCGTCGGCGAGGAGTTCACCGACCGGCTCGTCGACGCCTTCCTCCGCCGCCACGGGCTGACGGCGGAGAACTGATCCCCCGGCCTCGTCACCTCCGCCAGAACAGGTGGTGCGTCACGCCGCTCGGGCTGGGCACGACCTCGAGGTGGAATCGGTCGAGCAGTTCATCGGGTGACTGCCAGAGCCGTAGCCCGGATCCGAGCCGCACGGGGGAGACCACCACATGCATGGTGTCGACGAGGTCGGCGTCAAGGAATTGGCGGACGGTGGTGACCCCGCCGCCGAGCCGGACGTCCTTGCCCTGCGCCGCCTCCCGCGCTTGCTCGAGGACGGTGGCCGGGTCGCCGTCGACGAAGTGGAAGGTGGTGTCGGACAGCGTGAACGAAGGGCGCTTGTGGTGGGTCATGACGAACACCGGGGTGTGGAACGGGGGCTCCTCACCCCACCAGCCGCGCCACTCGTGGTCGTGCCACGGCCCGCGCTGGGGCCCGAACTTGTTGCGGCCCATGATCTCGGCGCCGATGTTGCGTGCGAAATCCCGTGTGAAGTAGTCGTCGAGGCCCCGGCTCCCACCGGGGTCGGTGCGCATGGGCCAGCTCGCCGTGGCACCGGCCCAGGCGAACAGCCTCCCAGGATCGACGTGGCCGAACGGATTCTCGAGGCTCTGGTCCTCACCGGCGCCGATTCCATCACTCGAGACAGTGAAGTTCTGCACTCTCAGCAACTGAGCCACCTGTTCCTCCTGTGGTGTCGACAACGGTGGTGAGACTCCCCGGGCAGAGAAAACTCATCGCTGCGTCCGCGACCGGCCGGAAATCGGGCTACCACTAGCATCGAGTCATGTTCGAGTACCACGGGTGGATCACGGTGAGAGTGAGCGCCACCGTCGATGACGAGGAGGAGGAAGAGGGCGGGCTGACCGAGATCGTCGACGGCCTTCGACGGCGCATCGAGCAAGCTGTCGACCCGTACCTGCTCGATCTGAGGTGGATGAACGGGGAGCCGTTCGTCCACCTGGGCGGAAACGCCAATCACCGGTCCGGTGCGGAGGATGTCATCGAGCTGTTCGCGCACGTGGGCGCTGTGGCGCCGGGGTCTTATGGGCTTCTCCATATCCGCGACGACGAAGCGCGCGGGCATGAGAACGACATGCGGGTGCTCAGGCTGGTCCGCGGCGTGGTTTCAGAGCACACCGAGCCGCTGCTCTCACCGTGCATCCCCACGCTCGAAGATCCGTTCATCGCATAGAGCAACGCTGGGAGCCGTCGTGAGAGCCGTCATCACGAGCGCCCGGACCAGCCGTTCTCGCCCCCTCAGGCCCCCAGTGTGGTGCGCACCATGAAGACGTCGATCGGGTCCTCGGCCTCCACGACGAAACCGTGGCGCTCATAGAGCCGACGCGCAGCACTGCCCTGCAAGACGTTCAAACCCACGCTCACACCCTGTGCGTCGGTCCGCTCCAGCACCGTACGCAGGACAGCGGAGCCGAGCCCTCGGCCCTGCCAGTGCGGAGCAAGGTAGAAATGCTCCAGCCACTGCATTGCTTCGGTGGTCCGGCTGCCTTCGGCGGGCCGGACCGTGACGCACCCCGCAAGTTCACCGTCGACCGTGATGATCGACGTGTGCCGCGCGGAGAAGGAATCCCGCAGCCGCTGTCGCACCCGGTGCTCGTCGTAGCGTCCGAGGCGTTCCAAATCCGCGCGCATGACCGTGGCCCGCAACTCCGCGATGGCCTCGATGTCCGCCGCCACCCCGGAACGCAGCATCCAGCCCGTGGTGTGCGTCGAAGTGATCCGCGCGGGCGCCGCTATGCCCGACCGTGTTCCGTTCCCCGTCATCCCCGCGTCCATGACCGGAAGTATCTCAGGCCACCTGCCCTGAACAGGCACATCACGACTCCGCCGGGTCCGGCACCGGTGAGATCGCTGCACCGGCCGACAGCAGTCTCTCCGCCAACGCGCGACAGCGCTTCCCGAGTTCTGGAGGGTCGAGTACGTCGAATTCGTGCCCCAGCAGGAGCACATGCATCAGCACGAAGTCGAGGCCGGCGGCGCCACTGAGCACTTCGCAGCGTCCGCTCCCGCGCGACCGTACGACGGCCGCCGACGCCGGAATCTGCGCGCGCACCGTATCGGCCGACGCGTGCACGAGGAAGCGGGCCTGATGCGGGTAGACCCGGCTCGCCACGCCCTCCTGCACATACGTCGCCGCGTCGGGCGCCGCGCGCGGGCGGAAGCGCCAGGTCCGTGCGGATACGGCGGTCATCCGGTCGACGCGGAAACTGCGCCAGTCGTCGCGTTCGAGATCGTACGCGAGGAGGTACCAGCGCCGGTCGGAGGCGACCAGGCGGTAGGGCTCGACCCGCCGCCGGCGTACCTCGCCCCCGGACGGATAGCCGAAGTCGGCCTCGACCTCGTCACGGCAGGCTCTGGCCAGCGTCATGAGCACCACGGGGTCGACCGGCGTGGTGCCTCCGCCGCCGAAGGACTCAACCGAGCCGGAGAGCGCGCGCACCTCGTGCCGCAGCCGGGTGGGCAGCACCCGGTCGAGCTTGGTCAGCGCCCGGAGTGCGGCGTCCCCGGCGCCGACGACCGCGCCACCCGCGCCGGCGAGCAGCGAGACCGCGGTGGCGATCGCCTCTTCGTCGTCGAGCAGCAACGGTGGCAGGTCCTGCCCCGGGCCGAGTTGGTAGCCGCCGCCGACACCCTGAGTGGCCTGCACCGGATAGCCGAGCGCACGCAGCCGCTCGACGTCGCGCCGCACCGTGCGCGGTGTGACCCCGAGCCGTTCGGCGAGCTCGGGTCCTGTCCAGACCCGGCGCTGCTGCAACAGCCCGAGCAGGGTGAGCACCCGCTCCGTCGTACCGCGTTCGTCTCGGCATGCCACGTCCATGTGGCCCACCCTGCCAGATAGCGGACCGATTCCGTCCGCTAGGGGTGTCAGGGTGGCTCCATGGACGCAGACGCAATCTGCCTGCTGTGCGACCTCTGCCAGCGCACAAACGCCGCTACGAACGGAGCAACCCGATGAGCCGCCACCTTCAGATCACCTTCGACGCCCACGACCCGCGGGCGCTGTCGGCCTTCTGGCGCGACGTACTGGGCTACGTCCACCCGGGCCCGCCCGGAGTCGACCTGCCCGAGGACGCCGACCCGCTGGCCGCGTGGGACGACTTCCTCGCCCGGGTCGGCGTACCGGAGGAGGAGCGCAACCTCCGATCGGCCATCGAGGACCCGGACGGACCCGGCCCACGGCTGTTCTTCCAGCAGGTGCCGGAGGGCAAGACCGCCAAGAACCGTGTGCATCTCGACGTCCGTGCGGCTCCCGGGCTGCAGGGGGAAGAGCGGATGGCGGCGCTGGAGACCGAGTGCGACCGGCTCGTCGCGCTGGGAGCGACACGGATGCGTCGCCACGAGCCCGCGCCTCCGATGAGCGCCGGCTTCATCGTGATGACCGACCCTGAGAGCAACGAGTTCTGCCTGGACTGACGCGCGAGGGGGCTGCCGGCTCACCCGAGCGGCGGGGAGGCGGGCTCGACCTCGAGGTACCGGCGGCCGCGTGGCCCCCGGTACTCCAGGGCCTCCCAGCCCAGCCGGCCCAGCACGGCCACGCAGCCCCTCAACTCGTCCTGAGCCGAGTACGCGGCGCCGCTTCCTGACGGACCCAGCCACTCGACCCGCACGATGCCCGCCTGCTCGGTCGCGCTGACGCAATATCCGGTAGCGACGCGGCGCCCCTGTGAGTCGGTGGCAGACGGTGAAATGCCGGCGGCCTCCAGAGCGAGGGCCACGGCGCGCATCGGCTGGCGCCGTTCCCATTCAGCGGGCACACGATCAGAGGTGTTCATCAGCCGCCGGATCTGCAGCAATCCCTCGAACGCCGCCCGCACCGCGGCTTCCCGTCCCCGGCCGCTCTCCGACGGCAGCGGCCCCGAGCCGGTAGCCACCTCGAACCCGGCAGACGCCCGGCCGACGTCGTCCTCACCCGCCATCCACTGCCCCCTTCGGACTCCGACGTGCTCGTACACTCCCACCGGGCCCGTCAAGGGGCAGGAGCTCGGGGCGCTTTGCGGTCCGGCCGTCGCCGGAGGATCGACCGCGCAAACGGCGTCCGAGCCAGGGGCCGAGGAACCCGGCCGCCCAGCGCAGTTCGGCCGCCGCGGCTTGCCGGCCCCTGGGCACCGAGTGTGGCGGCAGGGGGCGAGTCCACGTGTCGTCGCTTCCGGGGAGATGGACGGCTTCGGCGAGAGCCGCGGCGATCCGCTCGTGGCCCAGCGGACTGGCGTGGAGTCGGTCCGCGCTCCACAGCCGTGGGTCGGTGGCTACGGCATGCCGCCCGGTGTCGGCGACCGTGACCCCGTGGCGGGCGGCCGCGGCGCGGATATGGGTGTTGAGGCCGAACACCCGGGACCTGAGGGGCCGGGCAAGGGGCGCGATCTTCCCCACGTCGGGGAAGGTCAGTGTCACCACCTGGGCCCCGGCGGCGGTGAGCGCGGCGAACATCTCTTCCAGGTGGCCGGCCACCTCCGCGGCGTCGAACCGGGGCCGGAGCAGGTCGTTGACCCCGGCGACGACGGTGGCCAGGTCGGGGCGCAGGGCCAGGGCGGGGCCCAGCTGTTCGGCGCGGACCTGGCGGGCGACACGTCCCCGTACGGCCAGATTGGCGTAATGGAGGCCGGGGTTGACGGCTGTGAGGTGCTCGGCGAACCGGTCGGCGAAGCCACGTAGGCCGACCGTGTCGTCCCCGTCGCCCAGCCCTTCGGTCTGGCTGTCGCCCAGGGCGACGTAGCGCAGGTATTCACCGCTTGGCATCAGTCGTCTGCCTCTCCCGCAGTACAGCTGTGATCCGTAGGCACCAGTCCCGGTGGCCCTGCTCAAAGGCCAGGCCGCGCAGACACGTCAGGTACGGTCCGATCCGCGCACCTCGGCGCAGGAACTCCTCTTCGTCCGTGTCGCCGCGCAGCTGCCGCAGCAGATTGCCGAGAAGTTCGATCTTGGCCTCGGCCGCGGCTGCCCGCTCTTCGAGCTGCTCGATCACTGACGCGGTGCCGATCCGGTCGGCGACCTGGACCTTGACCAGCAGGTCGTCGCGGATGAACGAGGGCTTCGATGCGGCCGCGGCGAACTGTTCCAGCTCGGCGCGGCCGGCGTCGGTGACATGGAACAGGCGCTTGTTGGGCCGGGTCTCCTGGACCACCTGTCGGCCCGCGACCAGCCCTTCCTTCTCCAGCTTGGTCAGCTCGGCGTACAGCTGCTGGGGCAGGGCATGCCAGAAGTTCGCGACGCCGACGTCGAACGCCTTCGACAGCTGGTATCCGCTGTATTCGCCGTCCAGCAGCGCCGCCAGGACGGCGTGTCGCAAGGCCATCGAAGCAGCTCCTTCCCTCTCCTCGATCCGGTACCGCATCATACTCAAGAAAATGATTAGTCATATCCATGAGTAGGTGTCGCATGCTTTCGTGCGCCGACGTGGAGAAGCACGATCTGGCGGGATTGGGCGGCCTGTTCACGCGCTCACCGGTTTCTGCGCCGGGTCAGTAGCAGCAAGCAGGCCACGGCGCCGACTGCCACGGTGGCGAGTCCTGAGCCGCCGAGTGTCGCCCGCGGGCCCAGCGCCGCGGTGAGCGGTCCGCCGATCGCGGTGCCGAGCGGTGAGGCGGTGAGCAGTGCCGCGCTGCGGGCTGCGAGCATCGCGGCCAGGTGTTGGGGTGGCGACTTCGCCTGCATGAGTGTCACCGAGAGCGCGACGAACGGCCCGTAGACCGCACCGCCGATCGCGAAGCACACGACGGTGACGGCCGTCGGCACGTCGAACCCGAACGGCAGCAGCGACAGCCCCCAGCCGACCACGATGCCCACCGTCACAGGCCACAGCGGCAACTGCCGCAGCGCGCCGGCCGCGAGCCCGCCGAGCAGCGCACCGATGCCGAACAGCATCCAGTAGAGGCCGAGCAGCGTGCCCGGTGCGTGCAGGTCGTTCGTCACATGGAGCGGCAGGGCGACCTCGACCGGGCCGTACAGCAGATTGAAGAACCAGGTGAGTGTCAGCAGCCCGAGCAGCTCAGGATGGGATCGCAGCAACGCGAGACCGCCGCGGGCGGCCGCCTGGTCGACGGTGGAGACCTCCGCTTCCCCCGACTCCGGCAGCCGGGTGCGCGCGATGAGCACGGCGAGGAAGAGGTAGGTGAGAGCGTCCAGGCCGAGCACGAGCGCGGAGCTGACGTACGTCACCAGAACACCGGCGATCGCCGGCCCGGCGATCGTGGCAGCGAAGTTGAGCGAGCTGACGAGGGTGTTCGCGGCGAGCCGCTGCTCGTCGGGCAGCAGCTCGGCCAGCAGCGTGTACTTGCCCGCGCTGCCCCACGCATGCAGCAGAGAGGACACCGCGAGCACCACGACGTACAGCGGCGGGGTGAGCAGCCCCGCGAGCCAGGCGAGCGGTACGACGCCGAGGAACACGGCGCGCACCGTGTTGTCGGCGAGCAGCAGCCGTCTGGCCGGCACCCGCCGCAGGCGGCGACCGAACACCAGCGCGCCGACCACGCCCGGCAACGTGTAGGCGGCCACCGCGCCGCCGACCCACAGCCCGGTGGCGCCTTGCGGTGCGAGCTCGATGGCGAGCCACGCCACCGCGACGAAGCTCATCCCGTCCCCGAGGTACGAGACCGCGAAGCCGAGGATCAGCCGCCGGAACACCCGGTTGGCGAGCACTGGACGGTATGCGGAGGGAATGAGGCGTCCGAACATCGAGGGAACTTTGTGAAGGCGCACCTGGGATCGGTCTCGTCTCACCTGTCCGCCACTGCCGCGGTCGCGGATGTCTCAGCGCCGCTCCTGGATTGGGCGTCCCCGGGATCGTCCGGGCGATGGTGCGGGAGGGCCCTCGTGTGAATGGTGATGTCCATGGCAGTCACGCTAACTAAGGCCGAGGCGACGTACTCCGGCTCGGTACCCGGCGCTACCCGCACCTGGCAACCTTTACCTGGGCTCATCCATGAGAGCCCAAAAAATTCGGACGGCGATGTCGAGAACCCGTGACCGGCTCCGTCCCCGCAATGAACGCGACCACAATGGGTCGCATCAGCACCGAGGAGAACCACGATGGCCAAGTACCTGCTGCTGAAGCACTACCGCGGCGCCCCGGCTCCGGTCAACGACGTGCCGATGGACCAGTGGACGCCGGAGGAGATCTCGGCGCATGTGCAGTACATGAACGACTTCGCGGCCCGGCTGGAGAAGACCGGCGAGTTCGTCGGCGGTCAGGCGCTCGCGCCCGAGGGGGCGTGGGTCCGCTACGACGGTGAGGGGCGCCCGCCGGTCACCGACGGACCGTTCGCGGAGACCAAGGACCTCATCGCCGGCTGGATGATCATCGACGTCGACAGCTACGAGCGCGCCGTCGAGCTGGCCGGCGAGCTGTCGGCGGCCCCTGGGGCGGGCGGGAAGCCGATCCACGAGTGGCTCGAGGTGCGCCCGTTCCTGGCCGCGCAGCCCACCATCACGGAGTGCTTTCATCAATGAACGAGGCCCTGCTTCGGAGCCTCACGCCGAGCGTGCTCGGGATCCTCGTCCGCCGCGGAGCCGACTTCGCGGCGGCCGAGGACGCCGTGCAGGACGCGCTGGTCGAGGCGGTCCGCGTCTGGCCGGCCGACCTGCCGCGGGACCCGAAGGGCTGGCTGGTCACCGTGGCCTGGCGCCGGTTCCTCGACGCGAGGCGGGCGGACGCCGCCCGCCGCCGGCGTGAGGACCTCGTCGACGAGGAGCCGGAGCCCGGGCCCCCGCCCGCCGTGGACGACACGCTCCAGCTGTACTTCCTGTGCGCCCATCCGTCGCTGACGCCGTCGTCCGCGGTCGCGCTCACGCTGCGCGCCGTCGGCGGGCTGACCACCCGCCAGATCGCCCAGGCCTACCTGGTGCCCGAGGCCACCATGGCGCAGCGCATCAGCCGGGCCAAGCGCACCGTTTCCGGCGTGCGGTTCGATCAGCCCGGCGATGTCGCCACCGTGCTGCGCGTCCTCTACCTGGTCTTCAACGAGGGCTACTCCGGCGACGTCGACCTCGCAGCCGAAGCCATCCGGCTCACCCGGCAGCTCGCGGCCGCGATCGACCATCCCGAGGTGGCGGGGCTGCTCGCCCTCATGCTGCTCCACCATGCCCGGCGCGCCACCCGGACCGCGCCCGACGGCAGCCTGGTGCCGCTCGCCGAGCAGGACCGCGGCCGGTGGGACACCGAGTCGATCGCCGAGGGCATCGGGATCCTTCAGGCGGCTCTCGCCCGCGACCGGCTGGGCGAGTTCCAGGCCCAGGCCGCCATCGCGGCGCTCCACGCCGACGCGCTCACCGCCGAGGAGACCGACTGGGTGCAGATCGTCGAGTGGTACGACGAGCTCGCGGCCCTGACCGACAGCCCGGTCGTCCGCCTCAACCGCGCGGTCGCCGTCGGCGAGGCCGATGGACCCCGCGCCGGGCTGGCGGCGCTCGCCGCGCTGGACGCCTCACTGCCTCGCCACGCCGCGGCGTCGGCGTACCTCCACGAGCGCGACGGGGACCTGGCGACGGCGGCCCGGCTGTACGTCGAGGCGGCCCAGAAGGCACCCAACCTCGCCGAGCGCGACCACCTGACGCGCCAGGCCGCCCGGCTCAACGCCCGCCGGTGCCGCTGACGGCGTCGATGCCGATACGGTGCCAACGCCGGTCGAACGTTTTCTGCGCGTACTGGCTTACGCCGAGCACCGCCCACACGGGGCACCACCCGCACACCGGTATCGGTGACGGACTCTCATCGACGCCCTCCAGCCACTGCTCGACAAGGCGGGCGTGGCTGCCGCGGAGAGGTAGTACGCGATCGAGCCGTACCGGCTGACGGGCGTCAGCCGACCGTGAGCACCATCCGGAAGCGCGCCTTGCCGGCAAGCATCTTCTGGTACGCCTCGTCCGCACGGTCCAGCGGCACGGGCTCGGTCATCGGGCGGATGTCGTGCAGGGCGCTGAACGCCATCGTGTCCTCCACGTCCTGCGAGGTGCCGGACGGGTGGCCCCGGACGACGTGAGCGTCCATGAGGATCTGGGCCGGGCTGATGCCCATCGGTGTGGTGTCCGCGCCGATGACCACCAGCTCCCCGCGTGGGGTCAGGCCGTCCACGGTGGCTGTGATCGCCTCGGAGCTCCCCGCGGTGGCCAGGACGACCTTGGCGCCGCCCAGGGACTGCAGCGCATCGGCGACCGGAGTGCCCGAGGTGCTGTCGATGTAGTGATGGGCGCCGAGCTGCCTGGCGAAGTCGGCCTTCTCGGAGCCGCGGGCGATCCCCACGGTCTCGAAGCCCATCGCGACCGCGTACTGCACTCCGAGATGCCCGAGGCCGCCGAGGCCGAGCACCGCGACCATGTCCCCGGGGCGGCCGGAGCTGCGCCGCAGCCCGTTGAAGACGGTCACGCCCGCGCAGGCCATCGGCCCCGCGTCGCCCGGCGCCAGTCCGTCGGGGATGCGGGCCAGGGCGTCGACGGGCGCGATCACCTTCGCGGCGAATCCTCCGTCGTACGCCCACCCCGGGACCTTCAGATTCCGGCAGACGATGAAGTCGCCCTTCCGGCAGGGCGTGCAATGACCACAGCTGCCCCCGAACCAGCCGACCGCGACCCGGTCACCGACCTGCCATCCACGGTCCTGAGTGCCTTCACCCAGCTCCTCGATGTGTCCGGCGATCTCGTGTCCGGGCACCTCGGGGAACGATACGCCCGGTAGCCCACCGCTCACGAAAAGTGCGTCGGAGTGGCAGATGCCGCATGCCTCCACGGCGATCCTGACCTGGCCGAAATCCGGCTGTGACACCTCCCGCTCGGCGAGTTCGAATGTGCCGTTCGGGGCAGTCACCTGCATGACTCGATAGGTACTCATTCTCGGCGCTCCTCGGGAAAGTCGTCGCCGTACATCGGCAGGTCGCTCAGGGATTGATTCCGGGAAGCTCCCTCCTCGATCACGTCCCAGTGTTCCATCAGAAGGCCACCCTCGCTGCGCGTCCGGGTCGGGTGGCCCGTGGCAGGTTGAAGGCGCCGGTCAGTGGGAACCCAGTGGTCGATATAGGAGACCACCAATGACCACATTCGCGCCTGTACCCGATTTCGCTCTGGGCCCTGAGATCCCGGAATCCGGTTATGTCGTCACTGACCTGGGCGGTGGTGTTCACGGCATCACTCAAGGGATGGTCAACACGATGTTCCTGGTGACCAAGAATGGCGTCGTCCTCGTGGACGCCCCGCTGGCGCCCACGAGATGACCGCCAGGTTTGTTCGTCTATCTCCCGGAACAGAAGACCATGGCGGCGATCGACAGCTTCACCATCAAGAACGCCCCGTTCTTCCGCCTCGTCTTCTCCGCCCATGTGCCCGCGTACTTCGAGGCCATGGATCAATTGCTGGAGTACGACTTCGAGACCATCGTGACCGGTCATATGTCCCTGTACGGAACTCCGGAGGACGTGCAGACGAACCGCGAGTACATACGCGATCTGCGAACCTCCGCTGCCGAGGCGGTGCGGACGGTAGACCTGAAAGAGGCCGCGGCCGCCGCCAACGTGCCGGGGAACAATCGGCAGGCGGAGCTCAAGGTCTGGATGGACGCGGTCGTCGCTCGCGCGGCAGAGATGATGCCGTCCTGGGAGAAGCGCCTCGGAGGGACCGACATCTTCCTCACCGACAACCTCAACGCCACCGCATGGAGCGTGTTCATCGACTAGGCAGCCGCGGTGGACTGGTTGCGCACTCAGGAACACACGACTCGCCTCAGGGCACCTCCGGGCCGCGGTACTCGCTCATCGCGTCGATGAGCCAGCGCGCCAGGTAGTCGGCGAACGACGACCGCGGGAAGAGCCGATACGTCGGCGCGTCGTCGACCTGCCAGAGCAGCACCGCGACGGGTCCCACGGTGGTCGACACCGCCTGGCCGGGCCCGAAGGCGCGGGGGTGCAGGTCCAGCGGGCAGCCCTTGTCCAGCACCTGCCGGGCGGCCGGGCCGCTCAGCTCCAGCGTGGTGCGGTTCGCCGAGACGTCAACCACCGAGCCCGGGGCCCCCGCGAGGGCGTCCCGCAACTCGGCGGCCAGGGCGGTGCCTTCGGCCTGGGACAGGACGAGCCATTCGTCGGGGCCGAGCCAGACGACCGTATGCGGACCGGACGCGGCGGTGTGCCCGCACTGCCGTGGGAGCGGCGCACCCAGGGCCTTCTCGACGCGGCCGGCCGCCTCGGAGGCGGGGTCGACGCGCAGGTTCACCATCGTGATGAACGGCCACTCGGTCAGCGTGATGCCACGGCTGCCGCTGACGGCGGCGGCGCGCATCCGCTCCTCCAGATGTGCCAGGGGGCTCCGGCGCAGTGCCGCGGTCCCGGCGCCTGCGCCGGTCGTCAGGTCAGCCATCTCGCTTGGTCCCTTCGGAGTCGTAGAGGACGGATTCGGCCACCAGGACGGGCACCAGGTCCTGGCCCACCGGGGCGAGCAGGGTCTCGCCGACCCTCGCCCGCCCGTCGGCGACGAGGGCGAGGGCGAAGGGGCGGCCGAGGGCCGGGCTGTGGTAGCTGGAGGTGACATGGCCGAGCATCGGCACCGGCCCGGCCTCGGGGGTGATGGGTACGTCCGGCGCCACGAGTTGGGTGCCCTCGGGCAGCCGGGTCCTGCCGTCGCTCGGCAGCAGGCCGACGAGCTGTTTGCGGTCGGTACGGGAGGTGTCGGCGCGGGAGTAGGACCGCTTTCCGACGAAGTCCTTCTGCTTCGAGACCACCCAGGACATGCCCGCGTCCTGCGGGGTGACGGTGCCGTCGGTGTCCTGGCCGACGATGATGTAGCCCTTCTCGGCCCGCAGGACGTGCATGGTCTCGGTGCCGTACGGGGTGATGCCGTACGGCTGCCCAACCTCGTACACCTGCTCCCAGACGGCCAGGCCGTACCACGCGGAGACGTTGATCTCGTAGGCGAGTTCGCCGGAGAAGGAGATCCGGCAGATACGGGCCGGGACACCGGAGGCCAGGGTGGTCTCGCGGAAGGCCATGAAGGGGAATGCCTCGGCGGACAGGTCGACGTCGGGGGCGAGCCGGGCGACGACCTGGCGCGACTGGGGGCCGACCACGGCGATGGTCGCCCACTGTTCGGTCACCGAGGTGCAGTGGACGTCGAGTTCGGGCCACTCGGTCTGCAGCCACTCCTCCAGCCAGTCCAGGACCGCGGCGGCGCCGCCGGTCGTGGTGGTCATGAAGTAGCGGTTGTCCTCGAGGCGCAGCGTCACACCGTCGTCGAAGATCATCCCGTCGGGCTTGCACATCACACCGTAGCGGGCGAGGCCGGGCGCCAGCTTCTTGAAGGCGTTGGTGTAGATGCGGTTGAGGAATTCACCCGCGTCCGCGCCCCAGATCTCGATCTTGCCGAGGGTGGAGGCGTCCATGAAGGCCACGCCCTCCCGGGCCGCCCGGCACTCGCGGGCCACTGCCTCGTCCATGCCCTCACCGGGCCGGGGGTAGTACCAGGGGCGCTTCCACTGCCCGACGTCCTCGAACACCGCCCCGTGCGCGATATGCCGGCTGTGGACGGAGGTCGTGCGCTCCGGATCGAACAGGTCGCCTCGCTCACGCCCGGCCAGGGCGGCGAAGGCCACCGGGGCGTACGGAGCCCGGTGGGCCGTGGTGCCGATCTCTCCGGGCGAGGCGCTTGTGCCAAGGGCCTCGGCGATCACCCCGATCGCGTTGACGCCGGAGGTCTTGCCCTGGTCGTTCGCCGTACCGAGCGAGGTGTAGCGCTTGACGTGTTCGACACCGCGCATACCGGCTCCGGTGGACCGCCGAACGTCGGCGACGGTGACGTCGCGCTGCAGGTCGACGAAATGGGTGTCCCAGGTGTCGGGGTCGCGGTCCCGGTCGCCGGCGGGAGCGGGCACCAGCCACAGTGCGCGCACCGGGCCCGATCCCGCCCCGGGCCGCGCGTCGTCGTACGGCGGCGCGGGCACGGGAACCGGGAACCCGGCGTCCGTCGCCGCGCGCGCACCGGCCCGGGCCCCTTCGGCCAGACAGCCGTCGAGCCCGTACGTCCCGCGGGCCGCGCCGACGACCTGCTGGTCCCGTACGGTGCCGTCGGGGACGAAGGCGGCCAGGCCCTCGTCCCAGCGCAGTCGGCCCTGGCGCTGGCTGTGCAGATGTACCACCGGGCTCCAGCCGCCCGAGACGGCGAGCAGGTCGCAGTCGAACGACTCCGGTTCACCGGTGAGTTGCCCGACCTCGTCGAGGGCTTGGACGGTGACGCCGGTGAGCCGGCCGTCGCCCGTGGTGTCGACCACCGCGCTGCCCCTCAGCACCCGTACCCCGGTTGCCACGGCGACCTCGGCGGCCCGGTGGGACAGCTCGGGGCGCGCGTCCACGACGGCGGCGATGTCGATCCCGGCGGCGTGGAGATCGGCGACCGTGTCATAGGCGCTGTCGTTGGTCGTGCTCACCACGGCCCGCGAGCCCGGGGCCACGGCGTATCGGTTGAGGTACGAGCGCACGGCCGCGGCGAGCATCACCCCGGGGCGGTCGTTCCCGGCGAAGACCAGCGGACGCTCGTGGGCGCCGGTCGCCAGGACCACCTGGCGGGCCCGGATATGCCACAGCCGCTGGCGCGAGACACCCGCCGACGCACCCGCCGGAGCGGGGGCGTCGGCCCCGAGGTGGTCGGTGCGCCGCTGGAGGGCCAGCACATAGTTGTCGTCGTAACTGCCGAACGCCGTGGTGCGCCGCAGCACGACGACCTCGGGCGCGGCGTCGAGTGCCGCGCGTACCTCGGCGACCCACCCGAGGGCGGTCTGCGCGCCGACGGTCTCGGCGCGCCCGGAGAGCAGCGCACCGCCGGGTTCGGGCTGGTCGTCGACGAGGATCACCCGGGCGCCGGAGCCGGCGGCAGCGGCGGCGGCCGCGAGCCCGGCCGGTCCGGCGCCGATGACCAGGACGTCGGTGTGGACGTACTTCTTGTCGTAGCCGGCGGGGTCGGGGGTCGGATCGAGCCGGCCCATTCCGGACAGCGTCGTGGCGGACAGGCCGTCGTACAGCTCTGCCGTCGTCGCCGGCAGCATGCCCTCCGAGTGCGGGCCGTCGATCTGCAGCAGGGCGTTGGGCTCCTCGATGCCCGCCGAGACGATGCCGCGCGGGCGTCCGCGGTAGATCGACGGAGCGACCTCGACGAGCCCGTTCGCCAGCATCGCCGAGGCGACGGTGTCTCCGGGGTGTCCGGTCAGTTCCCGGCCGTCGACGGTGAAGCGCAGCACGGTGCCGCGGTCGATACGGCCCCCGTGCCGGAGCCGGAAGTGCTGGTGCCGGAAGTGCTGGTCGGTCATCGGTTCCCTCCGGCCTGGGGCAGTTCGGGGCGCGGTTCGTCGAGCCGGTAGACGGCGAGCACGTCGTTGGTGACCGTGTCGCGCAGGACGTTGAACCAGCGGCGGCAGCCGGTGCTGTGCATCCACCGCTCGGCGAAGGGGCCCTTGGTGTTGTCGCGGTAGAAGACGTACTCGGCCCACTGCTGGTCGTCGAGGTCCCCGGGGGCCTGGGGGTAGGGGAGATGGGCCTGCCCCCCGTAGTGGTACTCGGTCTCGTCACGGGGACCGCACCATGGGCAGCTGATCAGCAGCACGGTGTCCTCCTCAGTGGGCCACGGCCGCGGCGCCGTGTTCGTCGATCAGTGCGCCCGTCGTGAAACGTCTCAGTGCGAAGGGGGCGTTCAGCGGATGCGGTTCGCCCGTGGCGATGGTGTGCGCGAAGGTCCAGCCGGCGGCCGGCGTGGCCTTGAACCCCCCGGTGCCCCAGCCGCAGTTGACGTAGAGGTTGTCGATGGGGGTGGTGCCGATGATGGGGGAGGCGTCCGGCGTGACGTCGACGATGCCGCCCCAGGTCCGCAGCACATGGGCGCGCGCGAAGACGGGGAACAGCTCCACGGCGGCGGCCATCTGCTGCTCGATCACATGGAAGGAGCCGCGCTGCCCGTAGCCGTTGTAGGCGTCGACGCCCGCGCCCATCACCAGTTCGCCCTTGTGCGCCTGGGAGACGTAGACGTGCACATGGTTCGACATCACCACGGTGGGGTGCACCGGCTCGTGCAGCTCGGAGACCAGCGCCTGGAGCGGATGGGACTGCACCGGCAACCGGAAGCCGGCCCGCTGGGCCAGCACGCTGCTGTGCCCGGCGGCCGCGAGGCCGACCCGGCCGGCGAGGATGCGGCCGCGGCTGGTCTCGACGCCCACGACCCGGTCGCCGTCCTTGAGAAAGCCGGTGACCTCGCACCCCTGGATCAGATCCACGCCCATCTCGTCGGCCCGGCGGGCCAGCGCCCAGGCGACGTGGTCGTGCTTGGCGATACCGGCCCGCGGCTGGAAGGTGCCGCCGAGGACCGGATACCGGGTGCGGGGCGAGACGTTGAGGATGGGGCAGACCTCGGCGATCTCGTCCGGCTCCAGCCACTGGGCGTCGACACCGTTGAGGCGGTTGGCGCCCACGCGGCGCACGCCCTCGCGGACGTCCTGGAGGGTATGTGCGAGGTTGAGGACGCCGCGCTGGCTGAACAGGAAGTCGTAGTCCAGCTCCTCCGGGAGCCGTTCCCACAGCTTGAGCGCGTGCTCGTAGATCGCCGCGCTCTCGTCCCACAGGTAGTTCGAGCGGATGATCGTCGTGTTGCGGGCCATGTTGCCGCCGGCCAGCCAGCCCTTCTCGAGGACGGCGACATTGGTGATGCCGTGGTTCTTGGCGAGGTAGTAGGCGGTGGCCAGACCGTGGCCTCCGGCGCCGACGATGACGACGTCGTACGAGGAGCGCGGCTCGGGGTTGCGCCAGAGGAAGTCCGGATGCTCGGGCAGCGGCTCGGTGGTCATGCCGCATCTCCGTTCAGATCGGGATGTTCAGGTGGAGATGTTCAGCTGGGGATGTTCAGGCGGGGATGTCCAGCTGGGGATAGAGCGGGAACGCGCCGGCGAGCTTGTCGACCCGGTCACGCAGCAGGCCCGCACGCTCGTCGCGCAGCTGCTCTTCCTTGAGGGCCTGGGCGATGATGTCGGCGACCTCCCGGAACTCCGTCTCGCCGAAGCCCCGGGTGGCCAGGGCCGGGGTGCCGATCCGCAGCCCGGAGGAGATCATCGGCGGGCGGGGGTCGAACGGGACCGCGTTGCGGTTGACGGTGATGCCGATGCGATGCAGCCGGTCCTCGGCCTGCTGCCCGTCGAGCGAGGAGTTGCGCAGGTCGACGAGGACCAGGTGGACCTCGGTGCCGCCGGTGAGCACCGTGATCCCGGCCTCGGCCACATCGTCGGCCAGCAGCCGTCCGGCGAGGATGCGGGCGCCGTCCAGGGTGCGCTGCTGGCGCTCCCTGAACTCCTCGCTCGCCGCCACCTTGAAGGCCACCGCTTTCGCCGCGATGACATGCTCCAGCGGGCCGCCCTGCTGCCCCGGGAAGACCGCGGAGTTGATCTTCTTGGCCAGCTCGGCACGGCTGAGGATCACACCGCCGCGCGGACCGCCGAGGGTCTTGTGCGTGGTGGTCGTCACGACATCGGCGTACGGCACCGGGCTCGGGTGGAGGCCCGCGGCCACCAGCCCGGCGAAGTGCGCCATGTCCACCATCAGATACGCGCCCACCTCGTCGGCGATCCGTCGGAACGCGGCGAAGTCCAGTCGGCGGGGGTAGGCCGACCAGCCGGCGACGATCAGCTTGGGCCGGTGGGCGAGAGCGAGCTGTTCGACCTCCTCCATGTCGATGCGCAGATCGGACTCGCGCACGTGGTAGGGCACGACCTTGTACAGCCGACCGGAGTAGTTGATGCGCATGCCGTGGGTCAGATGCCCACCGTGCGCCAGGTCGAGGCCGAGGATCGTGTCGCCGGGCTCGAGCAGCGCGAACATCGCGGCCGCGTTCGCCTGGGCGCCCGAGTGCGGCTGTACGTTCGCCGCTTCGGCGCCGAACAGTTCCTTCACCCGGGCGATGGCCAACCGCTCGACGACATCGACGTGTTCGCAGCCACCGTAGTAGCGGCGGCCGGGGTAGCCCTCGGCGTACTTGTTCGTCAGTACCGACCCCTGGGCCTCCATGACGGCGGCCGGGGCGAAGTTCTCCGAGGCGATCATCTCCAGGGTCGACTGCTGACGGCGCAGCTCGGCGTCCACCGCGGCGGCGACATCGGGATCGAGCTCGGTGAGCGGGAGGGAGAGGGAGGAGGTGACCTTGGTGGTCGACGGGTCCGTTGCCATCTGTGCACCATCCTGAGAGCCGTCCAAGACTAAAAGCCAACTGATATATCAGCCCCTGCGGTAAGGTATGGGAGCTCGCCGGAGCAGGTCAAGGGGGCATCATGCAGAACGTGGCGACCGAGCCGAGGGGCGAGGAACTGTCCCTCGCCGAGCGCGCCTACCGCGCTATCCGCGACCGGCTCGTCATGCTCGAGATCCGCCCGGGCGCACCGATCAACGAGGACCAGCTGGCCCAGTCCCTCGGCGTCGGACGCACGCCGGTGCGCGAAGCGCTCAAGCGGCTCCAGTACGAGCGCCTGATCGCCACCTACCCCCGACGCGGCACCTTCGCCACCGACGTCAACATCACCGATCTGGCCCATATCTCCGAGGTGCGCCAGGAACTCGAACCTCTGGCCGCCGCCCAAGCCGCGCGGCGCGCCACGGCCACGGACCGCGCGGCCCTGACGGCCGTACGGCGGGAGCTGGAGAGCGTGGATCCCCGGCGGCAGGACGCCGCCGAGCTCATGCACCTGGATCTCTCGGTCCACCGCGCCATCTACGCCGCCACGCACAACCCGTATCTGGAGGACACCCTCGTCCGCCACGACAACCTGGCCACCCGCATCTGGTGCCTGTTCATCGACCGCCTGTCCGACATGGCCGGCCACGTCGCAGAACACGGACCGTTGATCGACGCGATCGTCACCGGTGACCCCGACCAGGCGGCACGGCTCGCCCGCAGCCATGTCGAGGGTTTCGAGCGGGCCATTCGCGGCGCCATCTGACCCGGCGCCGTGATGCGCTGGGGCCGCCAACTCGGCTCCGAACCGGCGAGTTGGCGATGGGGCCGATGAAGCCGACGGCTGCCCCGCGTCAGTGTGTGGCGCCCCGCGGATCTCCCGGGCGCAGACGGGGCCTGCCCGCCAAGGTGGTCCACAGATGCGGGGCGACGTCGTCCTCGGGGAGCTGGGCGATCATGTAGCGGACGCAGCGTTCGATCTTCACCCGCCACAGGCGCGCCGCCTCGTTCCCGTCGGCGTCGCGCAGCGCGTCGTGGACGACGGTGTCCTCGTCGGCGATGGTGTCGCAGGCCTGGCTGTAGTCCATGTCCAGGACGTTGACGAACATGCGCAGACGGGCCGTGAGGCGTTCGAAGGTGCCGGCGGCCTGCGGGAGGTCCGCGATACGGGCGAGGGCGTCCTGGAACCGCAGGTCGACTTCGCGTATGCGCGCGTGGTCGTTGTCCCGGGCGGCGGCGCGGACCTCCGCCAGGGCCGCTGAGGCCGGGGCGAGGTTGTCGCGGCCGAGCATGGCGATACGGCGCATGAGCAGCGCTCCGAGGCTGGCCCGCAGGGCGTAGAGGTCGAGCACGTCCTTCGCCGTGATGGTGGGGATCGCGGTCGCACCGCCGGGGAGCAGGTCGAGCATGCCCTCCTCGGCCAGCGCGTGCAGGCCCGCGCGTACACCCCGGCGCGAGAGGCCGAGGCGGAGCGCGAGCGGGGCTTCCAGGACGCGGTCACCGGGCCGGTAGTCGCCGGTGAGGAGGGTTTCGCGCAGCATGCCGACGACGGGGTCGGTGGTGATGGGGGCACCGGGCGACACCTCGGGCGATGTGAGCTGTGCCGCCATGGACGGGGCGCGGTGGTCGAGGGCGTGCACATCCTCGACGTTCGAGTCACTGTCAGGCCCGCAGATGGCCGGGCTGTCGTACGACGGGCGGGGAGCCGCGATGCGGGTGAAGGGGGCCGCGGCGGGGGTCCATGTGCTCGACCAGGTCAGCAGCGCGTCTCGGAGGCGGGGAAGGGCGGATGCGACCTCAGGATCAGGAGGGACTTGGCCATCGGCGGCGAGCAGACGACGGGCCTCGTCGGTCCACGCCTCACGGCTGGGCGCGCGGTGCCAACGCAGGCGCACGGACGCGGCCGGGTCCGACCCGTCCGGGGTCCCGCATGCCTGCGCGGGTATGCCGTACGCCAGCAGGTGCACGCGCGTACCGGCCCCCGCGGCCGACCTCAGCTGCCCCAGGAACGCGTCCATCGGGGAGTGGTCAGTCCCGGACGCGTTCTCGCCGTGCTGCCTGCCCCGCAGGTCCGCGAAGGCGCAGGCCACGGCCAGCACATGGGGCGGTTCCCGGTCCTTGCCGAACAGCCGGCTCGTGACGGTCGCCGCGGAAGTGCGTGCGGCCCCGGCTCGTCCCGCCCGGGCCGTCACCGCGAGTACGCACACCGGAGGGGCGATGAACAGACCCACCACCTCTTCGGCACGGTCCGGCAGGGCGTACGCCCTGCGCGGCCCGGCTGTGACGCGTTCTCCCCGCTGGATGCCGTAGGTCCGCCAGATCCGGCTCACCGTGCTCTGGCTCAGACCGGTCTCAGCCGCCATGGAACGGGTCGACCAGGTCTGCCTGGCATCGGGCGGGGGCGGTGTCAGGGTACGGACGAGGACGTGCGCGACGGTGTCGTCGTCGGCAGTGGGAGGCCGCCCGGGACGTGGCTGCTCGTCCAGGCCGGCCAGCCGTTCGGCGAGGAAGCGGGCGCGCCACTTGCCGACCATGTCGCGGGAGACCCCAAGGCGCCTGGCCACGTCACTGTTGGTGGGCTGCTCCGCGCACGCCAGCACGATCCGCGCACGCAGGGCGCGCGCCTGTGAACAGGTGCGACTGCGAGACCACTGCAGCAGCGCGGTCCGCTCGTCCGTGGTGAGGACCACGGTGTCGCGGGGGCGTCCGACCATGCCGGCAACCGTAGCCGAACTTTTGGTTCGGACGTACCCCGGCGGTCGGCGCGGCACCGGGGGCATTGTTGGCGGGCCGGGGCCTTCACATACTTCGTTGCCATCCGGTGGCCACGCCGCCGGCGTCCCCAGGAAACCGCGAGTTCGCTTCCCCGCGAGCCCGAGCCGACAACGCTCTCCGGGCAGCACTCGCGACATCGGAACCACCGTGTTCCTGGCCCGGCCCGCGACACCCAAGACGCCGACCGGGTTTCCGGCACCGACGACAAGACATCAACCCCGACCCTGGAACGGACATACCCTCGCCCTGGGTACGTCCGGGAACCGCTCCCGGAGGCCGTGATGACCGTAAACGCTGGAAACAGAGTGGATGACGCGCCCCTGTCGCGCTTCCACAAGAAGCTCGCCCTGTACTCCTCCGGAGGTCCGTTCCTCGACGGCTATGTCCTGAGCATCATCGGCGTGGCCATGGTGCAGATCACGCCGCAGCTGCGTCTGTCGTCCTCCGCCGAGGGCCTCATCGGCGCATCCGCGCTGATCGGGATCTTCCTCGGTGCCTTCGTGGGCGGTTACCTCACCGACAAGTTCGGCAGGCAGGTCCTCTACACCATCGACCTGGTCGCCATCATCGGCTGCTCTGTAGCACAGTTCTGGGCCACCGATCCGGTGTGGCTGTTCGTCCTGCGTCTGCTGATCGGCATGGCGGTCGGCGCGGACTACCCCATCGCCACCTCGCTGCTGGCCGAGTTCACGCCCCGCCGCTACCGGGGGCCGCTGCTGGGCGGGTTGGTCGTCATGTGGTTCGTGGGCGCCGCGGTGGCGTACGTCGTCGGCGAGGCGCTGCTGAACGCCGGTGACGACGGCTGGCGGTGGATGCTCGCCAGCGCCGCGCTGCCCGCCACGATCATCGTGCTGCTGCGACTGGGCACGCCCGAGTCCCCGCGCTGGCTGGCGAACAAGGGCCGTATCGAGGAGGCCGAGAAGGTCCTCAAGCAGGTCTACGGTCCGGAGGCGACGATCGGCGACCTGTCGGAGGAGGAAGAGCGCGAGAACGTCGACCTCAAGGCGATCATTCGGTCCGGTTACGGCGGACGGATGCTCTACATCTCCGTCTTCTGGACCTGTTCCATCGTGCCGCTGTTCGCCATCTACGCCTTCGGCCCGAAGATCCTCGGCGCCCTCAAGCTCGAGGGTTCGCTGGCCAACGTCGGGTCGGCCCTGATCACCGTCATGTTCCTGATCGGCTGTGTGATCGCGTTGCTCGGCGTGAACCGCATGGGACGGCGCCCCCTGGTCATCCACAGCTTCGTCTGGTCGGGTCTGGCCCTGCTGCTGCTCGGTATCTTCCCCGACGCCCCCGCGGCCGTGATCATGGTCCTCTTCGCCGCGTACGCGGTCATCATCGGCGGCACCCAGATCCTGCAGTGGGTCTACCCGAACGAGCTGTTCCCGACCGAGGTACGCGGCTCCGCGGTCGGCCTGGCCTCCTCCGCCAGCCGCATCGGCGCCGCCGTCGGCACCTACCTCGTCCCCATGGCGCTGACCGACTGGGGCATCGGTGGCACCATGCTCGCGGCCGCCGCCATCAACGCCGTCGGCGCCGTCGTCTCCGTCCTGTGGGCGCCCGAGACCCGCGGCATGGCCCTGCACGAGGCCGCCGCGCTGTCACCCAAGACGGAACCCGCCGGCCGCCCCGCCGCGGTCTGACCGTCGCTGCCCCGACGGGCCCCCGCCCGTCCCCCATGAATTCGCAGGAGGCTATCCGTGAAAGACGTAGTGATTGTTGGAGGCGGGATCGCGGGACTGGCCGCCGGCTGGCGACTGCGGCACTGGGACACGCTGCTGCTCGAATCCGGGGGACGGGTCGGCGGGCGCGTCCGTTCGGAGCGGCGTGGACCGTACTGGCTCAACTGGGGCGGCCACGTCTACGCCGGTGGGAACTCGGCCACCTCGTGGCTGCTGAACAGCACCGGCGTCGACTCGGTACCGGTGCCCGGCTCGCTGGCGGGGCTGTCGATGAACGGCAAGCTGCTGCTCAAGGGCCGGGTGGAGAGCTACCCGTTCCGCATCCCGATGTCGCTGGAGTCGCGGGTCGGCATGGTCAAGGCGGGTGCCAAGGTCGCGCTGCAGGTGGCTCGGTACGCCCGGATCGTGAGGCTGCGGCGGGGCGAGACCGAGGCCCAGCGCCAGCAGCGGATCTACGACTTCATGAACGACCGCTCCTTCAAGGACTTCATCGGCGACCTGCCCGAGGACGCCGAGGCGCTGTTCAAGCCCACGGTGACCCGTTCCGCCGCCGACATCGACCAGCTCGCCGCGGGCGCCGGCGTCGGCTACTTCAGCCTGGTGTGGAACATCGGGGCCGGGCTCTCACAGAGCATCCTCGGCGGCCCGTCCACCCTCACCGAGAGCATCGCGGCGGCCCTGTCGGACCGGGTGCGGCTCAACTCGCCCGTCGACGAGATCGTCCAGAAGAACAACTCGGTCGTGGCCCGCTACCGGCAGGACGGCGTCGAGAAGGAGGTCGAGGCGCGCTACGTCGTCCTGGCCACCCCCGCGACCGTCAGCCACCGGATCGCCGTCGATCTCGACCGCGACCTCCGCGAGGCCCTGTCGAAGATCGTCTACGGCCCCTATGTGAGCGCGGCGTTCCTCAGCAACGAGACCGGACGCCAGGTCTGGGACGACGCCTACGGCATCGCCACGCCGAAGCGGTCCTTCAACGTCGCGCTCAACATGTCCAACGTCGTCCACGGTTACGCGGCGGAACGCCGGCCCGGCAGCAGCATCATGACCTTCTCACCGGGCAGCCTGGCGCGCGAGTTGCTGGAGCACGACGACGACAAGATCCGCCGTATCTACCTCGACGACCTGGACCAGGTGCTGCCCGGCTTCGCCGACAAGGTCGTCGAGGCCGAGGTCCAGCGGTGGCCAACCGGCGCGCCCTACTGCTTCCCAGGCCGCGGCAAGCTCCAGCAGACGCTGACCCGCCGCAGCGGCCGGGTGCTCCTGGCCGGTGACTACCTCGGCACCCTCTACACCGAGACCGCGATCTCGTCCGGTCTGTCCGCGGCGCAGGAGGCACGGAGCCTGCTGGCCACGGAGCGGCAGTTCGCCGCGCGTGACCGGTCCCCGGTGCACACCGCGTCGTAAGTCCGCCACCGCGTCGTAACCCCGCCACCACGTCGTAAGCCCCCCCACCACGTCCGGAGCTGCAACAGCTTTGGGCACGACAAACCGATGAGCCCCGCATCCGCCCCCGTCGGCCGATGCCCCCGCAGCTTCACCTGAGGAGACTCCAGAATGTCGGCACAGCTGAGCGGCGTCCTGACCGCACTCGCCTCCCCCTTCGCGGCGGACGGAAAGCTCGACGAGAAGACACTGCGCCGCCTGGTCGACCGCGGCATCGACGGCGGGGTCGACGGCGTCGTCGCCTGCGGCTCCACCGGTGAGTTCGCGGCGATGAGCGCGGCGGAACGGCGCCAGGTCGTCGAGACCGTCGTCGACCAGGCCGCCGGACGCGTGCCGGTCGTCGCGCAGACCGGCGCGCTGAGCACCAGGGAAGCGGTCGAGCTGTCCCGCCACGCGCAGGCTGCCGGTGCCTCGGTGCTGATGGTGGTCGCCCCGTACTACGAGCCGCTCACCCTCGACGAGACGCTCCACTACCTGCGCACCGTCGCCGACGCCGTGGACGTCCCGATCATGCTCTACAACCTGCCGGGGGCCACCGGTGTCAACCTCTCACCGGAGACCGTGGGACAGCTCGCCCGTGAGGTCGAGAACATCCAGTACATCAAAGACACCAGCGCCGACATGGCCCAGGCCGGACAGCTGATCCACAACTACGGCGACGTCATCTCCACCTTCGTCGGCTGGGACAGCCTGCTGCTTCAGGCGGTCTCCGAGGGCGCCGCCGGCGTCATGGCCGGCACCGCGAACGTCATGCCGGCCGAACTCGTCTCGATCCACCGCGCGTTGCGCGACGGGGACCTCGACCGCGCGCGAGCCGAATGGGCGCGGATCTATCCGCTGATGGACGCGATCATGTCCGCCCCGTTCATCCCGGCGGTCAAGGCCGCCCTGAACGCGGCCGGGTTCCCCGCCGGAGCGCCCCGCGAACCGCTCCTCGCCCTCGACGCCGCCCAGGCCGCCAGGATCTCCTCCCTGGTCGCGGAACTGCCGCGGCTGTCGGCCGCACGCTGAGCCATGCGATTCCCCGACGAACACGACTTCCGCGCCGTGTTCGACCTCGACACCGCGATCGCCTCGCGGCGGGCGGCGTTCGTCGCGCTCGCGCGGGGCGAGGCGTGGCAGCCCGAGAAGATCCTGGGCGGCCACCCTGATGATCCCGACACCGTCTTCTGCTACGCCGCTCACCTCGACCGCACGACCGGCCCTGTCTGCACGTTCGGGAGCGTCAACCCCGGGAATGCGGGGACGAGTCGGCCGACCATCAACGCCGTGGTCGCCGTGCTGGCCTCCCACACCGATGTCCCCCTGACCTTCTTGGAAGGTACGGCGCTCACGATGTTGCGTACGGCCGCCGCGAGCGCGGTCGCGGTCGGGGCGCTGGCGAGGAAGGATGCCGCCCGTCTCCTCGCCTTGGGGCCGGCGTTCAGGGGTGGGCGTACCGGGCGAGCCGCCACGTCGTTGTCGACCATGAACAGACGGCGCGACAGAGCTGCGGTCCGATCGTCAGGGCCGGGGCGCAGGCCGGCGCGGCGGAGCTGGGAGTCGTCGAACTCGGCCGTGTCCTCGTCGGAGACGTGGCCGGTCGCGACGGCGAAGACGACATGGTGACGTACCTGAGCGCCGGCCTCGGCGTCCAGGACGCGGCACGTGGCAGTCCCGCGCACGCCCCACCCCCGCTTCGGCCCGCCCTCATCCGGCATTCTCCCGCGACCTCACTCAAGGAGTCACTGATCATGACCACTGCCGCCGGCCTCACGACGGTCACCATTCGACGCGCAGCCGACGCATCAGCTCTGATCACCGCAGCCGACCTCCCTCCGGCCCGGCATTTCGTCGACGGGACGTTCGTCGAGGGATCGGCCGACCGTGTCATCGACGTGGTCGACCCATGTACGGAGAGCGTCATCGCCCGGATCCCCGAGGGCAGCGCCGAGGACATCGACCGGGCGGTCGCCGCCGCGGTGGCGGCCAAGGGCCAGTGGGCGCGGCTGCTGCCCAAGGAGCGCTCCGAGCTGCTGCACGCCATCGCCGACCGGCTGGCCGCGAACACCGAGCTCCTGAGCAAGCTGGAGTCGGCGAACACCGGTAAGCCGCTCACGGTGTCGACGGACGACGTCGGCCAGGCCGTCGACACCTTCCGCTTCATGGCCGGTGCGCTGCGCGCGACCACCTCCATGGCCGCCGGTGACTACGCCGAGAACCACCTGTCGCTCATCCTGCGGGAACCGCTCGGCGTGATCGGTGTGGTCACCCCATGGAACTACCCCCTGCTCATGGCGGCCTGGAAGATCGCGCCCATCCTCGCCGCAGGCAACACCCTGGTCATCAAACCGTCCGAGCAGACGCCGCTGACCACCCTGAAGTTCGCCGAACTCGTCAAGGATCTTCTGCCGCCCGGCGTGCTGAACGTGGTGAACGGGTACGGCGCGGTCGTCGGCGCCCGGCTCGCCGAGCACCCGGACGTGAACATGATCGCCCTGACCGGTTCGGTCGCCAGCGGTCGGGCCGTCGCCCGAGCCGCCGCCGACAGCCTCAAGCGGGTGCACCTCGAACTCGGCGGCAAGGCACCGATGGTGATCTTCCCTGACGCCGACCTCGCGGCAGCCGCATCGTCCCTGCGCGTCGCCGGTTTCTGGAACTCGGGCCAGGAGTGCGGGGCCGCCTGCCGCGTCCTCGTCCACGAATCGGTTGCCGCACAGTTCGTCGATCAACTTGTCAGCGAAGTCCGCGAGTTGGTCGTCGGTGAGCCGCTGGCCGGCGAGGACATCGAGGTCGGCCCGATGGTCTCGAAGGCGCACTTCGACCGTGTCACGGGGTACCTGGAGCGCGCGAAGAAGGAGGGCATCCGAGTGGCGACGGGAGGCCGGGCCCTCGACGGGCCCGGCTACTTCGTCGCCCCGACCGTACTGACCGACGTCCCCGAAGGAGCCGAAGCCGCCCACGAGGAGATCTTCGGCCCTGTGATCACGGTCGAGACCTTCACCGACGAGGACGAAGCGGTACGGCGAGCCAACGACGTCCCGTTCGGCCTGTCGGCATCGGTGTGGACCGAGAACGCCCGCCGTAGCCACGACATCGCCGCGCGCCTCGACTTCGGCACAGTCTGGGTCAACTCGCATCTGGTGCTGGCCAGTGAAGTCCCCTGGGGCGGCTTCAAGGGATCCGGCTACGGCCGGGACCTGTCGATCTACGCGCTGGACGACTATGCGCGTACCAAACACGTCATGCACAACCACGGGCGCTGATCCCGTACGCCCCCAAGTCCCGGAGGTCTGGTGTGACTGTCAACGATGCTGGATGCGGTCCGCCTCTGCCGAACGATCTGAGCAGTCGCCCGCGTACACCGTATCCAGGTTCTGCCCGACGCGCGCTCTTCTGCTTGGGCGGTCAGAGTATTCCTCACGATCCACCTTTCACGGAGCAACGGCGCCCGGGTGCCGAGGAGGCCACTTCGGACGATCAATCGGCAGTCGGTTGCTCAGGTGCGGGTCGCGCTGGTCGATGTGGTCAAAACCCCGGGCGAACCTCTACTCACGCGTCGCACCGGGTGCCCAGCGAGGCCGCGCCCGCTGCCATGCGTAACACCAGGGTCTCTGTTCACCGTTGCATAACGCAAGGGATCCGTTGTTCACCAGAACGCCGGTCATTTGCCGAGTCTTTCCGCCACGGAGGCACGTCGGGCGAAGACCTTGTCCTGGGAGTCCTTCATCTCTCGGAGGGCCGCTTTACGCTCCCGCTGTGCGAGCCGGTCCAGATAAAGGCGGCCGTGAAGGTGGTCGGTCTCGTGCTGCAGGCACCGGGCGAAGTAGCCCCTGCCCTCGATCACCAGCGGATTGCCGTCCTTGTCACGGCCCCGGACAACGGCACGGTCGAGACGGGGAACCACGCGGTAGGGGCCGGGGACGGACAGGCAGCCCTCAGGTTCCTCCACCAGGCGGCGATGCTCGGCGGCCACCTCGTCCAGGACCGGGTTGGCGATGTGTCCAATATGACGGACACCCCACTCATCCGTGATGTCCCAAACGAACAGTTGCAGGTCCACGTCGACCTGGTTGGCGGCGAGCCCGGCCCCCTCCGCAACCTGGTTGGTGGCGAACATGTCGTCGATCAGCTTCGCCAGCTCCGGTGTGCCGAACTCGGTCACCTCCCGGCACCGGCGGCGTAGAACCTCTTCCCCGACCACGGTGATCCGGCGCACCGCACCGCGGCTCACCTCCGGAGCGAGCCGTGGATAGGACTCGACAGGCTCACCCTGTACCCGCACCCGACGATCCTGTGCCGAGTCACCGAACCCCATAGCCATGAACCATCCACGCCTTCCATGCCCAACGGCTTGCCAACTCCTTTGCAAAGTAGCACCCTTTGCAAAGTGAGCGATGAAATCCATCAAAGCGAAGCCGCGAGCCCCCTGCCGGACCGTGCCCGCCAGTCCCTCCCCGACCATCCCGTGCGCATCGCCCTGCTGGACCTGCTCGCCGAAACCGGCACCCTCACCTCCACCGAAGCCGCCGCCCGCCTCGGCCACAGCTCCGGACTCTGCTCCTTCCACCTGCGTCAGCTGGCCCGGTACGGCCTCATCGAGGAAGCGCCGCACCAAGGCGGTCGAGCGCGGCCGTGGCGGCTGCGGTGGGGCTCCCCCCACCCGGCCGAGCAGGGAAAGACCGGTCAGGAAAAGGCTGAAGAGTTCGCCACCCTCGCCCGCGGGCTGGAGGACGAGAGTTACCAACACTGGCTGGCTCACCGAGACCAGGCACCGGCCGCGTGGCAGCAGGACGAGTCCTTCAGCGCCGTCCTCCACCTCACCCCGACGGAGCTGGCTGAACTCGCCGCATCCATCCGCCGTCTGTTCGCCGGCTACGGCGACCGGGAGCACCACCTCAGCACGCGCCCCCGGGACGCCGTGGCCGTAGCCGCGGTCGCCCGACTGTTCCCGCTTCTCGCTGAACATTCCGGTCAACCGCAGCCCGCGCCGCGTCGAAGTGTCGATGAGTCGACTGATTCCTGAAGGCTCAGGCCAGCATGTTCTCGATGAGGTCGGCGGCGCGCGGGGTGCCGCCCTCGGCCCGTGCGCCGGCGCGCAGCAGTGCCGAGCGGCGGCCGACCTCCGCGTCGGTGACCAGGTCGTTCAGGGCCGCCCGCAGGGTCTCGGCGGTGGCTTCCGGGGTATCGATACGGCGTGCCACACCCAGCTCCACGAGCTGATCGGCGTTCATGAACTGATCGGCGGCCTGTGGCACGGCGATCATCGGGACGCCCGCCAGCAGTCCTTCGCCGCAGCCACCCATACCGGCGTGGGTCACAAAGGCATCCGCCTGCTCCAGAATCGCCCGCTGCGGGACCCAGGAGTGCACCTCGACGTTGGACGGGATGTCGCCGAGTTCAGCCAAGTCGGTGTACTTGCCGATCTGGAGTACGACGTGCCAGCCAGGCAGATTGCCGTAGGCCGCCAGGCACTGGCGGTAGAACTCCGGCTGACGGGTGTACGCCGAGCCCAGCGAGATCAGCAGCACGTTCTCCGCATCCCTCGGTCGGGTCCAACCGCCCTCACCCGCACGTGTGCCGAAGCAGGGCCCGACAAAAGTCACCGTATCGGTGTCGACCTGGTCGGCGTGCGGTTGCATCGCCCGGGTGATCAGCGCCAGGACCCGTGCGGGACGACCGGAGAAGGCGTCCACGTCGGTGGTGGACGCCCCGCAGTCGGCGAGCCACTGTGCGAACTTCGCCCGGTACGCATCGGCGCCCGGCAGTTGACGCAGATGTGCCGCGACGTCCTGGTCGTAGCCGTCCCAGGCCACGAACGTCGGGGACAGCTGCATGACGGGCCGGTCCTGCGATTCGGCGAGGGCACGCGCGGCGTAGGCGCCGATGTCGTACAGATACAGGTCCGCCGGGTCGTGGTCGTAGACGGCGCGCAACCGGGGGAGTGCCTGGATGGCGTCCTCGAGGAAGAGCGCCATCGCGGCGATGGGGTCGTCGGGCCAGTTGTTGTCGGCGACCGGCAGTCGGGAGGCGCAGGGGACGAGTTCGGCGCCGGTGGCCGCGATCAGGTCGGCCACCGCGGGGTCGTTGGCGTAGGTGACCCGATGGCCGCGGGTCACCAACTCACGGATGATCTCAAGGCTCGGCAGGACATGGCTGACGGCAGGGATGCCGACCATCGCGATGTGGGCAAGGCGACGGGACATGGAAGATCACTCATTTCAGTTCTACGGCGAATGCGGCGAAAAAGACACGGCAAACCAACGCCCCGCCGACTCCGAGACGAACTCGGTGGCGGGGGCGCATATGGGCATGCGGGAGGGGAGCCGGGGCACTGCCCGGGCCGTGTCAGCCGTAGATCTGAAGGAGGAAGTACATGCCCGAGACCTTAGCCCGCTCAAAGCTTCTGGACACGTCAATTAGGAGGACGCCGCCGCGTCGGCCCGCAAGGCATGCCGCCGGCTCTCCGATGGCCTCTAAGACCATGTCGGACACGCTCCGAGGCAGGCGAGAAGCGTGCGGGCCTGAACATTGAGGTAGTGGCCGTGGCGGACGAGTCCGCTCAGCTGGGCGGGGGTGACCCAGGCGTAGCCAGGCGGCGGATCCTGGGGAGCCTCGGCCTCGGTGGCATCGACGAGCAGATAGCGGCTTACCGCGTTGCGGAACCGACCGCCCTCCTCCGAGTGCATGGCACCGTAGCGGATACGGTCGGCCCCCGCGCCGAGCACGGTGTCGAGGAAGAGGGGGCGTTCCTTCTCCGGCAGATGGGCGTAGTTCTCGGGTGTGTACTGGACCGTGGGGCCCAGTTCGATGGTGTCCAGGAAGCCTCCCTCCACCCGGGCGTGCACCAGTACGTGCGGTATCCCGCCGAACTCGCGGATGAGGAAGGCGGTGACTCCCGGACCGACCGGCTCGAACAAGGGCTGGGTCCAGCTGGTGACCTCGCGATTTCCCGCCCGCACGGCCACCGCGACCACCTTGAAGTAGCGGCCGTGCTCGTGCTCGATGGCCATCTCGTGGCGGCGCCATCCGGGCAGACCGGCCAGCGGGACGCGTTCGGCCTGGACATCATGCCGGGACCGCTCCCCGGTGATCCAGGACAGCAACTCGGTGTCGGGGAGCAGCGCGAGGCCCGTCGCGTCGGGCACGGGCAGGCAGGACAGGACGGTGCGCGAGTCCATATTGACGGTGTTGTCCTGGTGCAGCAGTTCGCCGATCTGCCCGAGAGTGAGCCAGCAGAAGTCGTCGAGGAGGGGCACGTCGCCGGTCGCCTCCACGATCATGTTGCGGTTCGACTTCCGGAAGAACCATGAGCCGTGTTCGGACTGGAGAACATCCGCGATGACACGGCCGCGGCCAGGACCGACGAAGTACTCGATGTACTTCACCCCCGCGCCCTGGTGCGCCTTGGTGTAATTGCTGCGGGTGGCCTGGACGGTCGGGGACAGTTGGAGCAGGTTGGGGTTGCCGGGCTCCATCTTCGCTTGCATGAGGAAGTGCGGCACCCCGTCGAACTCCTTGACCAGGATGCCGAGGATGCCGATCTCGGGCTGCTTGATGATGGGCTGGTACCAGTCGGCGTACGGGCCGTCGCCGTGGGGACCGTCCCGTTCGGTGACATGCAGGCCCTCGACGGTGAAGAAGCGGCCACTGCGATGCGTGAGGTTTCCCGTGGTCTCCTCGAAGGACCAGCCGTCGAGCCGGTCGAACGGGATGCGCTCCACGTGGAACTCATTGGCCCGGCCGCGCTCGGCGAGCCATTCACTGAAGTCGCCGGTGGCCAGGTGCGCGCCCTCGGTGGTGGCGGCCGACAGCGCCAGCCGGTCGGTCAGCCGCTCGTCCCCACGTGGCCGCGGCATATGAGAAAGCATCAGAGAACTCCCTGGTCGAGAATGAGGTGGCCCGGCGTCCGACTGCTCAACCGAGGTTGGACGATGTCCAACCGCTCTGCCCTCACGGCCTGCTCCAACTGGCCCGCTGGACAAGCTTGGTGATGTTGATGACGTCATTGATTCGAGTGATCACCACGCAACATGATCCTCGCAAAGATTAACGTAATGGCCTGGCCGGAACGGCGATCTGGGCTCAGGAAACAACAGCATCCGCTCGGTGGGTGTTTGGCAGCCGGGGTTGTCCAATGAGTCGTCAACCGCAGTCGAATACGGGCCAGTTCGACCTTGTGAGTGAAGTCACAACGAAAGTTGAATGTTGTGCATGATCACTGTCGGTGAGCGGAGTGGGGTTGCGCTTGCCGATCATGTGGCGTGTGGCCGTTCTTGGGGGGATCCCTGTGGTTACGTTGTGTGCCGCATTTGGGCAACGGCTGCGGGGGCGTCCGTGGATGACGCCCTTTCAGGTCGCCCTGTACCTGCTTGACATGGTGCCTGAGGTGGGATTTAGCTTGGCGCAGTAGCACACTACGGGGGTATGTCCTAGGCGTATGCCCTAACACGGTCTTTATCACTGTTCCATCCATTCTCGGGCGACCACCGGGGATGGATTTTGGCGCGACCTTTTCGATCGACTGAGCGGGGGCTGTCTGTCGTGTTGTCGGGTGTGGGTGTGGTGCGGGATGACGCGGTGGCTGTGGTGGGTTTGTCGTGTCGTTTTCCTG
>NZ_JBSFMM010000023.1:0-69629 GCF_053599555.1 Streptomyces sp. NPDC000941 | reverse complement strand
GGATCAGGCTGCCCTCAGCTTCACCACGCTGCTGCGACAGCGCAGCGGCGAAGGTCTCCCACCTCCACTCGGATAATCAGCGCCTCACGGCGCTCGCGGACGGCGTCCCACGATTTGCCCGCGGGCTGCAGCTGCGGGCTGTGGCCGCTCGGCGGCGTCCACGGCAGGACGGGGCGGCTATCGTTCGTCGTCTCCAAGGGAGCCTCCGGCGTCATCGGTGATCAGGTGATGACTGACCGTAGGGGTGTGGCGCGGGGCACAGAGGTACACCCTGTACCCCCTCATCGAGGGGTACGGTTCGTACCCCTCACGCGGCCACAGGCAGCCCCAACTCCCCACGCAGGCGCTCGGCATCACGCCGGACCGTAGCCGGGCCGGACTCGGCCAGATCCGCGATGGTCGATCGGGTGAAGAGGTTGAAGCGCGCGGTCTCAGCGGACTCCTCGCACGCCTTACCCAGCAGATGCACCACCGCGACCGGCTCACGCTCCAGGCTGTACGCCCGCGCCGACTCGATCAGGTGGAAACTGCGGCGCGTAGCCGACTCCATCGGCGATACGTCCACTCGCCCGGCCGCCTCGACTGCCCTGCGCCCGCTCGCGAGGTCTGCTTCCATGGTGATCGCGTAGGCGTCGACCATGCCTTGACCGAAGATCAGGTACGGGTGGGCGTAGGTCTTGCCGAGCTTCTTGGCCGCCCCGTTGGCGCGGCCCCAGAATCGTTCGGCGTCGCCACGGCGGCCGACCTTTGCGTAGGACAACGCGGCCGCCAGTTGAAGAAGCCCCCAGCGCGCCAGATCTTCCCGGTCGTCGTCAGGGCGGAGGAGATCAGATGCCTTCATCGCCAGATCGACGCGTGCATCATGCCTCTCGCCCGCATCCCTAAAGACATGATTCATGTACCAGGCGGCGCACGCGATGGCCTTCGGGCTGTCCGCGTCCTGCGCTGCGGACATTGCCCGGTCGCCGGTGAGCATCACCAGCTCGGGCACGGGCTGGAAGGACAGGTAGAGCTGGACGAGGTGGTACGTCTCGGCGAGGGCGGCGAGCACGCGGCGCCGGTCCGTGCCTTGGTAGACGCGTGCGGCGTGCTGGAGATCGGCGAGGAGGCCCGGCAGCACGACGGCGATGCGCGTCCTGTGCTCGCCGATGCCGTGCCACAACTGCCACGCCTGCCGCACGCTCGACAGGAGGACGTCGACTGACTCAGGTTCCTCATCGTGGTCGCTGAAGTGGTAGTTCGTGAGCGCTGCCTTGACGGCGGGTAGGGCGTTGTGCGCAGCCCTGGCGTAGCTGGAGGTAGTCAGGCGCTCGTCGCCGGTCAGCTCTGCGAGGTCTTCCACACCGAGGACATCGGCGAGGCGGAGCAGCAGAGGGAGGCGTGGGACGCCGAGGCGCCCGGTCTCGATGGCCTTGACCCATTCCGCAGTGCGCCCGATGAGGCCGCCGACGACGGGGCGTGTCTGTCCGTTGCGTTCACGGCGCTTCTTCACGCGTTGTCCGAACGTGCTGGGGGCGTGTGGAGTGTCGGTGCTGTCGGGCATACTGAACTCCGTTCTGAACTCGACACTCAGACGGTACTCCCGGGCCAGCCGGGATTGCAGCGATCGGCCTCCACATCACCGTGGGGGCCGTCGTGCTGGCTGGGCATGACGAAAGCCCCCTCGCCCGGCCCGAAGGCCAAACGAGGGGCACAGTCTGAGATGTCAGCGGGCCGGCCGCCAGATCAGGGAGCGGGGGTATAGGTCAGCGGTGCGTCGGGACAGCCGCTGACGCCGGCGGGCCCGAGCCGACGAGGGCCGCCACTGCCGCGCCGACGACGAGTAGTGCCTTCAGCCTCATGCTGCTCCTTCGTAGGGGGATCGGCACCGTAGCGGCCACCACCTGCGAATCACTGGACCGGCGTGCGCGCGAGTCTTCGAAAGCCCGACTTATGATTCAACCGCTGACCCCTGTCGCTACAGTCGAAAGGGGCGTCCGAAGCCATAGGAGGTGGCTTCGGACACCTCTTCTTCGGGTCGGGCCCTGAACAGTTGTTGCTGGCTTGCTGTGTTGCCCCACCCTGAAGGTCAGCGGACCTCGAACGAGTGGGTGTTGTAGTTATTGGCGGTGCTACAGCCGATAACTCGGGCGTTGGCGTTGACGCCAGCGACGTCGGGGTTCACGCACAGGCCATAGGCCTGGTTCCTGAGCTGGTACCGGTTGGGCTTGCTGGAAGCTTCCATGCTGAAGATCTGCTCGTCCCAGCGGGGGTCGCACGGACGCTGCTGGAGGGGTTCGGAGCCGCCTCCGCCCACAGCGGTGACACACATGTCACTGTTGAGATTGCGCAGCAGGAAGGTCCCGCTGGTGACCGGGTCGATAGCCCACTTCTGAGCCAGTTCGTTGGTGTCGGTCTGGTACTGGATCGAGGTGCCGCCGACGGTTGGGTTGCCGGCGACGCCGAGGACGAAGCCGGTCTGCCAGTTGCGGATCTTGGTGCCGGACAGCGGCCCAGTCGCGTCGGCGGTGCTCACCCCGAGCACGGTCGCACTTAGCGCTACGGCGACCACGGCGCAGGCGGATCGAATGCGCATGAAGGATCCCTCTCCCCTGAGCTGATCACACTATGTGTTCAGCTGGACACGCAACGTACTGCACTGCACTCGGGATTCCCTCGACAATGCCACGACGGAGTGACTCAACTCGCCGACTAAGCAGCCCCTGGCAGTAGCCAAAGGTGCGATCAGAGTCGATGGTAGAGGCCGTCGCCGACCAGTCGGAATGGACGCCGACCTCAGTGGAGAGCACATCCGCACGGTGCACTCTCCTCGGGCTGCCCCAGGATCGTTGCCGCGGTCTTCGGTCTTCACTGGCCCGATTGCCTGGCCGAGACGGCGACGCGGATCACCATCCCGATCGAGTACGTGCTCCAGTGGGACGACGAGCACATCCCGCGCCAATCCGGCCTCGCGTTGTTCGAAGCCTCGCCTCGAAGGAGAAGACGTTGCACGCCAATGCGGGCAGGTATGAGGAGCTGCCCAGGCTCGAGGTCGACAGCGTGGTCCGGTTCTTCGCCCGGCATCTCGGCCAGGCAGTCACGCCGCCGGTCTGACCTGAGCTGACCTGACGGGTATCGGCGTCCGGCCGGGCGCCGATAGCGCGGTATCCCAGGTGTCGCGATCGATACGGTGTCCGGCCGCAGCCGCCGGCTAGCGGGCCGGGCGGCGTCCGCGTGGCGGTCCGCCCCCTGTCCCGTTGAGGGGGAGCAGTGACTCCAGGGTGGAGCCGCGGACCCACGCCCCGAGCAGGTCCCGGTGCATGGCGAAGATCTCGTGTTTCACCGACAGTTTCTCGGCCGCCGCGGTGAAGTTGCAGGTGGCGACGTATACGGCGATGTCGGCGCCGTGTTCGGCCCGCGCCGTGCCGAGGAACTTCTGCATCTCACCGCTGCCCACGGTGCGGTGGGGTGCGTAGTGCTTGCACTGGATGACCAGCCGGCGCCCGTCCGGCATCAGCCCGATGACATCGGCGCCCAGGTCGCCGGTCTTGCCGGAGACCACGACCTGGGTGCAGCCGTCGCGGCGGCACAACTGCGCCACGTACAGCTCGAACCGCTGCCAGGTCATCGCATCGACATCGGACATGACCACTTCGCGCGCCTTGCGTTCCTCCGCGGCCTGCCAGGCGCGGTCGCCGGATACGGCGCTTCGGTGGGCCCTCAGCAGCCACCAACCGACCCCGCCGAGCAGCGTCGCGAGAACCACCCCAGCGGCGTAAGGCCACACCGTCTTCCACGTCAGAGCCAACACAAGCAGCATCACGGCGCCGACGCCCCACGCCCAGCGGCGTATTCGTGTCTTCAACCGCCGTGATGACCATGTGCGCCGTCGTCGCGCCGCCATCTCGCCCCCTCCCGCACGTACCCGGCAGTGTGCGGAGCGGTGGCTTACCGCGGCAAGACCGCCTGGGTGTTTGCCGAAGGGGCATCCGGGCGATCAGCTACTGATCCACAATAATGATGCGCATGAGCGACGCGCAGCCACAGCCACGGTTCACCATATTCGTCCACCTGACGGCCCTGCCTGCATGGCTTGCCCTGGGGCGGCCCGAGCGTCAGCGGATCATCGCTGATCATGTGGAGCCGCTGCTGGAGAAGCACTCCGCCGTTCAGGTCCGCTGGTTCGACGCCGAGGCATGGGCGGCTGCTCCGTCCGATGTGCTGGTGGCGACGACCGACGATCTGACCGCGTGGTCCGACCTGTTTGAAGGCCTTCGCGACAGCCCGCTGTGGAGCGTGCCCTACTTCCGCGTGGAGTTGGTGCTGCCGACGATCGAGGACGGCTTCGCCGACTACGAGCGTCGTACCGGGCAGCGCGCCTGACATCCACGCCTGACATCAAGGCCTGACATCAGCGCCGGGGCGGTCGAATTGCGCGATGACACGCCATGGCTCGCGATGCAGAATGCCCGCATGATCAAAGGCGTTCACACCGACAAGGCGCCGTTCGTGCGCTTCTCCGACGGCACCGAGCCGCCCCTGTCCCAGGCCATCGTGTCCGGTGGCCTGGTCTTCACCTCCGGTCAGGGACCACTGGACCCTGCCACGAACGAGATGCCGGCCGATTTCGCCGCGCAGGCAACCCAGGTGCTGAGCAACCTCGTTGCCGTGTTCGAGGCGGCGGGGAGCGGTAAGGACCGCATCGTCAAGTGCACCTGCTATCTGAGCGACAGGAAGAACTTTCCGGAGTTCAACCGCGTGTACCGGGAGTTCTTCGCGGACTCTTCGCCGCTGCCCGCCAGGACCACCGTGGTGGCGCAGCTCGTGCGCGAGGGTGTGCTCGTCGAGATCGACGCGGTGGCGGAAGTCTGAGCGGCGACGGTCCTCGGCGACGCGCTGTGCCGCATGGGCACGTTCCGCCCGGAGCGACCGAGCCGGTCCTCATCACGGTCTCCAGTCCCACCACGGGCTGACCATTGGTCACTTCACAACCGCAGTTCGGGCGGGAAACCGGTCCAGCACAGGTCGGCGGGCAGGTGGGACATGTCGTTGTAGAAGAGCACGGAGGAGAGTCGGCCGGGGGCGTAGCGGATGACTGTCAGGGCCGCGTTGGCTTGGTTGAGGCCGAGCCAGCGCCAGTCGGGGGCGTCGAGGGCGGCGCGGACGAGCCAGCCGATGAGGAAGTTGTGGGTGACGACCAGTTCGTGGCGGGGCTCGTCGCCGGGCACCGGGCCGGTGAAGAGAGCCTGGGCCTCGCGGGCGAGAGCCGGGTCGTGGTCGTGTGCTTCCGGGGGGAATTGGGCGAGGAAGCCGAGGAGGGCGTCGGCGGTGTCCGCGGGGAGTTCGCTTCGGTCGGGGACGTACGGGAGGTAGTCCCCGGCCGGTTCGGACGGGTGGAGGGGGACTTCGGGGAGTTCAGAGGCTTCGGGGCGCTCGGTGAACTGCTCGGCGATCAGGTGTGCGGTCTGGGCGGCGCGGGGGAGCGGGCTGTGGTGGATGGCGGATATGGGGTGGCCGCGCAGCCGCTCGCCGAGCAGTACGGCCTGGCGGCGGCCGTTCGCCGTCAGCTCGGTCTCGTCGGGTGAGGCCTCGCCGTGGCGGGCCAGATAGAGGTAGCGGGCGACCGTTGTGGTCATTGGCGTACGGGTGTCCTTTGTGGAGTTGCTTCGGGGCACCCTTGGGGACGTCCGGGGCGCGGGCGAGGTTGCATGTTCCACAGGCCCGTCTCGCCGCGTGGGCGACGGTCGAGCCGCTGAACTCTTGGTGAAGTTTGCCCCGGGTGAGTTCAGGAGAAGTTCAGCGAGTATCCGGCGCCGCGCATTCACCTGCGCATATGCCTGTCGTCGCGGCGGATTGGCTCGGTAATGTCCGTTCTTCCCTCGTTCCAGGGTTCGGAACAAGATCATCCGGTTCGGCTAGTCTGCGATCGCCAAGCTGATGGAGTGACGGGGGAAAGGCCATGAGCGGTCCAAGCTATCTGGACGGTCTCAACTACCACGACATGGTCGAACTCGACCTGGGTAAACTCGGCGGCGCGGTCGCGGACTGGAAGTCGACCGTTGACGGTTTGAAAAAGCTGATGGAGGACGCGAATTCCGGCTTGTTGAAGAAGTCGGAGGGGGCTCGGTGGGCCGGGCTCAACGCGGACGTCACGCGTGAATTTGTCAAGAAGACCGCGAAAGAGCTCGGGGATCTGCACAAGGAAGCCAACGCCATCTGGAGCGTCCTCGATGACGCGCATTCCCAGCTCACCGAGATCCAGTCCAATATCAAGTCGACCGTCGAGCAGGCGAAGGAAGTCAAGCTCCGGGTCACCGACAACTGGGACGGCACCGTCAAGTTCGTCTACCCGTTTGCGGCGGAGGGGACGTACTCCAAGCAGGACCGTGCAGTCCAGGACGAATACAACCGCCACGTCAACGCGCAGCTGGCCAGGGCCATCCAGATCGACGGCCTGGTCAAGGGCGCGCTGGCCAAGATGCACGGCGGCGACCCCTACGACGCAGGGCACACCCGGTACGACTCGCTCGACGATGTCGCGCTCGACCGGGCGACGGCGCTCGCCTCGCTCGGTAAGGACGTGAACCCCAAGCAGCGCGCCGAGCTGCGGAAGCTCTGGGACGCGCTCAGCCCGGAACTGCGCGGCCAACTGTGGGATGCGGACAGGGTAAAGCTGATGGATGCCGGGGTCATCTCCCCGAAGTACAAGTGGACGCCCGGGGACAAGGGAAACCTGGGGTGGGCGGTGAGAGACCCGGGAGCCGGTGACCGCTGGGACTTGTTCAAGGCGAAAAGCAAAGTGGAGTTGGACAAAATCAACGGCCTGAGCCACGCGGGCCGGAATCTGGAGCACTACCTCTCGAACACGGGAACCCCCCTTGATCTGGACGTCGACAGCATGCTGCGCGACGACAAACCCGTGTACGAAGATGTCGAGTGGGCCATCGTCGACCATCAGGAAAAGTGGGCGGAACAGGCGCGTAAGGAGCTGGAGAAGTCAGGGGCACAGACCGTGACCATTCCGGTGGAAACGAAAGATCAGGACTACTTGCCCGCCGACCCCGGCTGGCGTGAGGCTGTCGGCAGCGGAACGTTCAATGTCTCCGGTGCGATGACGGCGAAGCTCGACGAATACGGGAAGCCCCAGTACTACCTCGACTACCAGGTGAACGTCTGGGATCGATACAGCTGGAACGAGAGCAAGGACAACTGGCCGGGGGACGTCACCGACCCGGACATGGCCCACCTGCAGACAGTGGGGCTGGCCCAGGACTTCGACATGCGCGGCAGCAGTTCGGTGACGCACTACGACTACCAACAGCCAGGGCCGGACGGCGATTACGACAGCCCGGGGCCGCAGGTCTAGGACCCGGACCGGGCCCCGCAGCTTCCGCCTCCGGTCGTAGCCGGAGTGGTGTCATCCGATTCAGCTACCATGCGTTTTGATCTGCGCTGTGGTGCGGCGTGGCCAGGGGAGGAACGGCCGCGGCACCGGATGCGCGGATGTCCTCTACAGGAGGTAACGGGGAATGTCATTCGACAGCGAGTGGTCTCAGCTCAAGGCGGACGCGGCCGGCCGGCAGAGCGCCCATACCCGGCTCAACCAGCTTCCCGCGGAGGGCGGCGGAGGCGCGTCGGCCACGAGTGGCGGCGGGGGCTCCGATCTGGTCGTGCACCAGGACGACTTGGGCGCGGTCGGACACGAGGCCTTCGTCCTGCACGGGGAGTTGCAGAAGGTGGCCGACATCGCCGGGGCGGGGGCCAACAAGGACGGTGTGGGGTCGTCCATGCAGGCGGCCAAGGCGCTGAGCGACCATCACTTCACCATGGGCGACGCGCTGAGCACCACGGTGTCCGTCTGGAGTTCCCAGGTGAAGACCGTGCTGCAGATGTGCGCCCATATCTCCAACCACCTGGACTACTCGAAGAAGGCGCACAGGAACGACGACGCGCAGATCGCGGCCTCCCTGCGCAACCGGGACGGGTCGGCCGTGAGCGTTTCCGAGATATCCAAGATGGTGAAGTAGCGGAAACGACGGGGGAAAGACGATGGGGGCTATCACCTACGCGGATCTCATCGGCATTGATCTGGGGAAGCTCGGCACCGCGGTCACGGACTGGAAGTCCGCTGTCGACGGTTTGAAAAGGCTGATGAGCGATGCGCGTTCGGGTCTGCGGAAGAAGTCGGACGGGGCGCGGTGGGCCGGGCTCAATGCGGATGTCACACGTGAATTCGTCGGCAAGACCGCGAAGGAGTTCGCGGATCTGCACAAGGAAGCCAGCAGCATCTGGAGCGTCCTCGACGACGCGCACTCACAGCTGACCGAGATTCAGTCCGCCGTCAGGTCGATCGTCGCGCAGGCGCAGGACGACGGGCTCCGGCTCTCCGATAATTTCGACGGCACCGTGCGCTTCCTCTACCCCCATACGCCGGGGGACGACGGGGTACGGACGCAAGAGCAGTTGGACACTCAGGAGGCGTACGCCAACCGCGTCAACCGGCAGCTCGCCCGGGCCGTCGAGGTCGACGGCATCGTCAAGGGCGCGCTGGCCAAGAGCCACGGCGGCGACCCGTACAACGCGGGCCACGCCGGGTACCACTCCCTGAACGACGCCAAGGTCGACCGGGCCATCGACCTTGCCTCGCTGGGCCAAAGGGCGAACCCCAGCCAGCGCGCCGAACTGCGCAGGATCTGGGACGGCCTCAGCCCCGAACTGCGCGGCCGGGTCTGGGAGGCCGACAGGATGGCGCTGATGGCGGCCGGGATCTCGGACCCGCAGTACAAGTGGAAGCCGGCGGATGTGGGATCCGGGAAGTTCCACTCGCGCGATCCTGGCTACAAGGACTATCTGTTCCAGCTCGAGGCGAAGGCCATGGCGAAGGGCGGCGGTCTGGCGGGCTACGACCAGGGGGCCCGCGCGTTGGCCCACTACCTCGGAGGGTCCGGAAAGCCGCTGGATCTGGATATCGACCGCATGTGGGACGAGGACGAGGGATTCCGGAAGGCCGCCACGGAGAACCTTTCCAAGCATGAGGACGAGTGGCGGGAAAAGGCCCTGAAGGCGTTCGAGAATTCGGACGGCCGGCCGGTGGCCATTCCGGTGGAGACGAAGGCCGAGGGGTACGAGCAGGGCGACCGTGACTGGAATTTCGCCGTCGGCCACGCAATGGTGAACCATTCGGGAGTCGTGAGTGTGGAGCCAGGCTCCGCACGGCGGGAAGCCCAAGGTGTCCCTCGACTACCAGGTGAACGTCTGGGACCGATACAACTGGGATGACAATACGTCCTTCGAAATCGCGGGCGTCACCGTCTCGGGCGCGCAGATGCAAGGGCTCCACCAGACCGGCCTCGCCCAGGAATTCAACATGCACGGCAGAAGCTCGACTCATTGGCGCGACCTGACTCAGCCGCGGTAGCCGGCGGGCTGACGGCTACGGGGGGTCCGGCGGCTGCTCACCCCGTCGCGGCGGCGGCCAATCCCGTAGCACGTCACCCGGCGCCAGCCGGACCACCACCTCGGCGAGCTGGGTGCAGATCAGCTCGATCTGCTGGCGGGTACGGTTCCGCTCGGCGATGATCGCCGACAGCAGCAGTGCGGTCAGCGCGGTGGAGCCGTTGAACGCCTGCAAGGTGACCATCCGCGCCAGCAGCGTATGTCCCGCGAACGGGCCGACCCCCGCCGCCGTCGCCTGGATCGCGCACACCGACACGATGAGCGAGCACGGCGCGGCCCCCGCCAGCTGGAAGCGCAGCGCCGCCCAGATCAGAAAGGGGAAGACCAGGAAGAGCAGGCTGCCGACGGAGCGCGTGGTGACCAGTGCGACGGCCGTGGTGGCCACGAGCAGCAGCCCCGCCTCGGCCCACCGGTAGGGGTGCACGCCGCGCGGCGGCCGGGCCCTGCTCAGCACCAGCAGCAGCGGTGTGACCACCAGGACCCCCATCGCGTCCCCCGTCCACCACACCGACCACGTCGTCCAGAACGCGTCCGTCGGGAGCGCTCCCACCAGGACGAGCACACCGGTGCCCACCGTGGAGCTGATCAGCATGCCGGCCAGCGCGCCGAGGAAGACCAGCGACAGGGCGTCCCGCAGCCGGTTCAGCTCCGTATGGAACCCCATGCGCCGCAGCAGCAGATACGAGCACACCGGGGCCACGGTGTTGCCCGCCACGATCGCGACGACCGCGAGGGCCGTCGGGCCGATCGGCGCGTTGACCAGGAGGGCGCCCAGCGTGATGCCCGGCCAGGTGCGCAGGCCGAGCAGGAGCAGACAGGTCAGGGCGATACCGGTGGGCGGCCAGAGCGGGGTGACCTGCCCGCGCACCAGCTCCTGCAGCAGCCCGATCCGGGCCGCGACGTAGTAGGCCGCTGTGACGGCGACGATCCGCAGGCCCGTGGCACCGTATCGCCGGATCCAGTCATCGCCTGCCACAGCGGCCATCAGACAACGTCGTCGCAGTTCGGTGCGGGTGACACGCAGAGCCGCGGCGCGGCGTCCGCCGCACGGAGGAACCGGGGCGCCGTCGGATGTACGGCGGTTACGGGGCCGCCGGGGGGCGAGAGGGGGCCGAGGGGGCCGGGCGCGCCGAGTGCGCTGAGCGCTTACGGCCGTACGCCGTCGTGGCGGAGCACGAGCACGGCCGCGTCGTCGCAGTGGCCGGTCCGGTCGGCGACCTCGCTCACCCGCGCGGCCAACTCCTCCGCGTCCGCGTCATAGCCCGCGCCGACCAGCCGCGACACCTCCGCCAGCCCCTGGTCGATCGGGAAGGACGGCCCTTCCACCACCCCGTCCGTGATCAGTACGAAGGCTCCCGCCCGCGTCAGCGGGTGCCGGGTCACCGGATAGGTCTCGCCACCCTGGATCCCCAGCGGCAGGCCCCCGGGGTCCCAGACGACCTCGGGCGGGGAGTCGGCCGAGGCCTGTATGGCCGGGACATGGCCTGCGCGGGAGCAGGCCAGCTCGCCCGCGACCGGGTCGAAGCGGACGAAGGTGCAGGTGGTGAACAGATCGCTACCCATCGAGATGAGCAGTTCGTTGACCCCGCGCAGCACCTCGCCCGGGTCGCAGGTGGCGGTGCAGACGGCGCGCAGCCCCGTGCGGACCTGGCCCATGAAGGCCGCCGCCTCCACGTCATGGCCCTGGACGTCGCCGATGGCGAAGCCGACCGAGGTGGTGCCGGGCAGCGGGAAGGCGTCGTACCAGTCGCCGCCGACGTCCAGCCCGTCCCGCGAGGGTGTGTAGCGGGCCGCGGCCCGCAGACCGGGGAGCGCGGGCAGTTCGGCGGGCAGCATCTGCCGCTGCAGGGCCACGGCCAGCTCCACCCGCGCCTGCTGCAGCTTGATCCGCTCGAGGATCTGAGCGGTCAGCCGCCCCAGGGAACGCAGCGCCTGTTCGGTGGATTCGTGCGGGGTGCTTCGGCGGCGGTTCATCGGTGCTCCGAGTGGTACCTCCAGCGCCTGCTGGGGGAGCTCTGACCCGCGTCTTATGGTACGCGCGGTCACGGGGAAAGCGGCGGGAGAAGGGACGCGAGAAGGGACGGGAGAAGGGGCCGTCGCGGGCGCGGGACGTGAGCGGGTCGGCGCCGTACGTGAGCGGGTCGGCGCCGTACGTGAGCGGGCGAGCCGCGCGTCCCGCCCCCGCTGCCTGTCAGATCACGGTCAGGCTTCGCTCGCATATGCGCAGCGGCCTTGCCGAGTCCGCCGGTTGACGACACCGTTGTCCGGCAACGGGCACGCGCGCCGCGCGCCCGTCTTCGACTGGGACCGGAGGTGCCATGGGACCGATCGTTCCACCCCTCGTTCCACCGTTCGAGCTCGTCGGTGAAGGGCCGCACCGGGTCGTGGCCATACACGGCTGGTTCTCGGACCGCGCCGCCTTCGCGGCCATGATGCCGCATATCGACCGTCGGGCCTTCACCTACGCACTCCCCGATCTGCGCGGCTACGGGGAGGCGCGGGACATCCGCGGCGAGTACACCACCGGCGAGGCGGGTCGCGATCTGCTCGCGCTCGCCGATCACCTCGGCTGGCAGCGGTTCTCGCTCCTCGGGCACTCGATGGGCGGCGCCGTCGCACAGCGCGTCGTGGCCGCCGTCCCCGACCGGGTGGGGCGGCTGGTCGGGGTCGCCCCCGTGCCCGCGAGCGGGATGCCGATGGAGGGGGAGCAGTGGGAGCTGTTCACCTCCGCCGCCGAGCGCCCCGAGAGCCGGCGGGCGATCATCGACTACACCACCGGCGGCCGCCACCCCGCCGCCTGGCTCGACATGATGGTCCGGCACTCACTGGAGCACAGCGACGCCAAGGCGTTCCGGGCCTGGCTGGACTCCTGGGCCCTGGAGGACTTCCACGAGGACATCCTGGGCTCCCGGGTGCCGGTCCGGGTGGTGGTCGGGGCGCAGGATCCGGCCCTGACGGCGGAGCTGATGCGGCAGACCTGGCTGCGCTGGTATCCGCGCGCCGAACTCGTCGAACTGCCCGGTGCCGGGCACTACCCCGCCGACGAGTCGCCGCTCGAACTCGTACGCGCCGTCGAGGACTTCATGGCGGCGGACGCGTGATCGCCCGAGGGGCGTGAGACGCGAGCAGAAGGGCGCGGCGAGTGCGAGTGCTCCGCCGCGTACTTCTCCTCGCTCTCGCGGTACTGGGGGAGCAGCGTGTTCAGGATGCGGTCCACGTACTCACGGGTCTCGGCGATCTTCGGGATCCCGCGGGCCTTGAGGACCGCGGTCGGACCGGCGTTGTACGCGGCCAGCGCCAGCTTGGTCGGGTTGCCGGGCAGGGATTTCACCATGCCGTACAGATGGCACATATAGCGGGCCTGCGAGGGGATGGCGTCCTTGGGCTCCCAGACATCGGCCTTTCCGTCGCCGTCCCCGTCGCGGCCCCACTCGGCCCAGGTCTCCGGGGTGAACTGCGAGATGCCCTGCGCATGCCCGGAGTCCGCGTCCGTCCGCCAGCCGCTCTCCGCGTGGATCTGCGCGGCCAGCAGCGGCACGTTCACCTTGGGGCAGGCGCGGGCGGCCGCCTCGACCGCCGGGCGCTCGGCCGCGGGGATGGTCGGAAGCTCGGGCTCCGAGGGGGTGGTGAAGTGCCGTACGACGAGGACCCCGGCGGCGAGCACCAGGGCGGTGCCGACCAGGGTGGCGGTGGTACGGCTTCGGCGGGTCACCATGCGGGCGCCGGAGGGACGGGGATGCGCATGAGGGGACGGTAGCCGGAATTCCGGGCCGGATCCGGAATTCGCGCGTTCCGTGAGCGGGTCCGCGGGATCAGGGCTTCCGGCCGGGGCCGCGGGGCCAGGTCTTCTCGTGACATCGAGTGGCGTCGTGCGGGGTCGTCCGACATCGAGTGGTGTGGTGTCGACGTGGTGTCGAGTGGCGTCGCGTCGGTTGACGTCGGCTCTGCCTACGCCTGTCCGGCTCCGCCCACCGCCGGCTGCGCCGCCGGGAGCGGCTGCTCCTCGTCGAGGGGGCGCTTCATCACGTACGCCGCGCCCGCGCCGGCCGCGAAGAGCGCGAGCACCGAGACCGCCGTGCCCAGCCAGGTGGCGCCGAGCCACTGGCCGCCCACGTAACCCAGGCTCACGCTGTAGGCGGCCCAGGCCAGTCCGGCAACCGCCGACCAGGGCAGGAACTCCTTGGCCCGGCGGTGGGACGCGCCCGCGCCGAGGCTGACGACGGATCGTCCGGCGGGCGCGAAGCGGGCTATGACGACCAGCGCGCCGCCGCCCTTGACCAGCGCCGTGCCCAACTTCTCCTGGGCGGAGGTCAGTCGGCGGGAGCGGGCGATGGCGCGGTCGAGGCGGTCGCTGCCGCGCCAGGCCAGCCGGTAGGCGACCATGTCGCCGAGGACGGAGGCGGTGGCGGCGCACAGCATGAGGGCGAACATCTGGGAGAAGTCGGCGGCGCCCGCCTGGACGCGTACGACGCCCACCGCGTCCACGGTGGTTCCGGCGGCGGCGGTGGCCGCCGTGATGACGAGGACACCGCTTGGCAGGACGGGGAGGAACACGTCAAGGAGAACGGACATGCCGACAACCGCGTAAATCCATGGGGTGTTGGTCAGCGACCCCAGATGTTCCAACAACGTTTCTCCCGATCCGATTCCCCCCGGCCGCGTCGCCGCCGGGGAGCGGCGGATGCGGCCTTCACAGCCATACAGCGTACGCCTGTGACGGGTGAGGATATCGACAAGGAGGTGATGATGTTGTTCGAATCACGTCACACGGGGGTTTCCTCCCCGGTGACGAAAGGGAGGTACCCCCGCATAACGTGATCTGCTGCTTGGAGCGGACGTTCAGGCAGATGCTCGGGCGACTGCTCAGGCGACTGCTCGGGCGACGGTTCAGACCGCGGTCGGCTGACGGTGTGTCTCGGGGGCGGTGACGGTCTGGCGCGCCGAGCCGAGGTAGCGGTCGAGGGCCCAGGGGCCGGGGCCGGTGAAGACGATGAGCAGGAACGCCCAGCAGAACATCGCGGCCGCCTCGCCGCCGTTCTGGATGGGCCACAGCTTCTCGGGCTGGTGCTCGTGGAAGTACGCGTACGCCATCGAGCCGGAGCTGATGAACGCCGCGCTGCGGGTGCCCAGGCCGAGCAGCACCAGGCCGCCGCCGACGAGCTGGATCACGGCCGCGTACCAGCCGGGCCAGGTGCCGGCGTCGACGGTCTTGCCGGTGCCCATGAGGCCGCCGAACCAGCCCAGCAGCGAGGAGGCGCCGTGGCAGAAGAAGAGCAGGCCGACGACTATGCGGAAGAGCGAGAGGACATACGGTCTCGTGCCGTCCAGGCGATCGGCAAGACCTTGGGGGGTGGCGGACGGGGACATGGGGACTGCTCCTTGTTCCGGGGACGGGAAACAATGGGACAGTCAGGTTAGGTTCCCCTTACCTTTTGTTGCAAGTTCAAGTTCCGCCAACTTTGCGCCCGCCGCGCGCAGCGCCGCACGGGCCACCGCATCGGTGTCGCACAAGGTCACCGAGTTGACCCCGGGCCGCGCGCCCGCCGCCGTCACCCAGTGCACGCCCTCCGTCGGCACCCCGATCGCAAAGCGCCGGGGATGGGGCCGCCCCTCCGCGTCCACCAGGCGATATGGGCTCGGGGTGACATCCAGACCCCCCGTCTCGTAGCCCTCCACCCGGTGTGGACGGCACCCCCCGGTGCGCAGCAGCCGGTCCAGCAGCGGGTCCGCCGTCCGCCGCAGATCGGGCTCCGGCAGCCGCGCCTCGATCAGCGTCGTCGCGATCACCACAGGGCCCGGCACCCGCGCCGAGTGCCCCCCGAAACCGGGGGTTCCACCCGGCTCAGCGGCGGTCACTTCGGTCACCTCCAGATGCGGACCGAGAACGTCCAGCACCCCCGCCTCGATCAGCGCGACCATCTCCTCGATGCGGCGGCGCGGCGGGCCGATCGACAAAAAGGCGTTGAGCGGGGTGTACCAGCGATCGAGATGGGACCGCCGGGACAGCCCCGACAGACCCCCGTGGTCGACGATTTGCCGCAGCTCATTGCGCAGATCACGAAATACGTCGAGGGCCGCCTTGACGGGGCCCGACACATTCCCGAGCCGGGCGTGGGCCACGTCCTCGCGCGCGTATCCCAACAGCCACCGCCGGAAGTCCTCCCGCCCGGTGAAGTCCCGGCCCCGGTGCGGATGGGCCACCGAATCCCAGCACCATCGGTCGGCCGGTGCGATGCCGAAATCGTCCAGCACCGCCGCCTCTTCCGCCCCGCCGTGCTCGGTGGCCAGAAAACGCCCCCTGAAGCTCGTGGGGCCCGTAGATCCCTGGAGTCCCGGCCGACTCTGCTGGCTCGATTCACCCGACTGCCCCTGCCGGCCCGGCAGGTCCGGGTGGTCCGAGCGGTCCGGGTGGTCCGAGCGGTCCAGCAGCGCTTCGTAGTAGACCGTCTCGGCCTCCTTGGCGACCATCGGCCAGACCTCGGTCAGGAAGTCCGGCGGATCGCCGGATTCCGCGCGCTTGCGGAAGTGGCTGATCACCTCGGGCGTCAGCAGCAGCGGATGGTGGCGCCCGTGGGCACCCTTCGCGTTGTCGCCCCGCGCGTGGTACGGAATGCCGCGCCGGGAGCTCGCGTACAGCCGTGGCTCACGCCCCGAGGGGCGATACACCAGCTTGCCGCCCTCGCTGTCGCTGTTGCCCTCGCCCTCGCTGTTGCCCTCGCTATCGCCGTCGCCGTCGCTCGGTGCGAAGCTGCCGCCGCGGCCGACCGTCAGCAGCGCCATGTGGTCGAAGAAGTTGAGGCCCAGGCCGCGCAGCAGTACGGGCTCGCCAGGCGCGATGGCCGACAGGTCGACGTCGGCCGGGTTGGCGGGCGGGTAGTAGCGCAACCCGTGGCGCTCGGCATGGGCGGCGAACCGTTCCTCCGCCGCGTCCGCCACCGTCGGCAGATGGCCCTGGGCGAGTACGACCGCCCGCAGCCCGTCGAGCCGGCTGCCGTCCTCCAGGGTCAGCACCTGCTCGCCGCCCGGGCGTTCCTCGAGGCGTACGGCGCGCGCGGTGTGCACCTGGACGGTCACCGTGTCCGGCGCGCCTCGCACCACCTCCCCGAACACCCACTCCAGATAGCGGCCGTAGAGCGCGCGGCTGGGGTAGTCGTCCGGGCCGAGGGCGGGGTCGAGCCCGTGGGCGGCGACCCACTCGTGCAGGCTCGGCCCGGTGCGGACCGGCCCCTCGCATTCGACGCTGGCGTCGGTGAAGAGGGTGACCTGTGAGGCCACGGTGTTCATCAGCAACTCGCCCGGCTGGGCCGTACGCCACACCCGGCCGGCGCCGGGCGGGGACGGATCCACCATGTGGACGGTGAGCCGCGCGTGGGGCGCGAGTTCTGGGGCCGAGGCGCATAGCCGCTCGAGCACGCTGGTGCCGCGGGGACCGGCACCGACGACGGCTATGGCGTGGGGGTCTCCGGCCAAGATTGTGTCTCCCGGGGCAGATGTGACTCAGGGTTCGCCCATCATGCCGCTCGGCTCCCGGGAATCGCGCCGAGGCAGGGAACTCCGGCCTCCGTTGTGGGAGGGATCACGCCGGGTCGGTGTTTTGACGCACGGCCGCCATTCGACTGCGGGAGGCGTAAATCGACTGCGGGGGGGGCGCGGGTCAGCCCTCGGGCCAGTCCGCTTCCAGTGCCGTGACCAGCCGCGCCCCGCCGCCCGACGGATCGGGCTGTGCCTGGTCGAGCCGCAGCCGCGCGGAACGCCCGCGCAGCGTCAGCGTCATCAGCTGGTTGCCGAACCACGGGCCGCCCGTCTTGCGCCAGTCGAGCCGGCTCGGGGTGACTCGTCCGTGCCGGGCGAAGGCGCGGCCGAGTCGGCGGCCCGCCCGGCTCCAGCCGAACCGGAAACCGAGCCGGATCGAGGCGTAAGTGCGGTTGTGCACGGGCGAACACGTCAGCTGCCGCACCTGGCTGTCCGGCGGCTGCGGCCAGCGCGACCAGTCGGGCTCGGCGACATACGCATGGTGCACATCGCCGGACAGCACGCTGATCGTCGCCGGCGCCGCGGGCCCGCCGCCGACCTTCGCGATCAGCTCGGTCAGCGCGTCGAAGGACGCGGGGAAGGCGGCCCAGTGCTCCAAGTCGCCGCGCTGCCGCAGGTCTTCCGCGATCCGCGCCCAGCGCGGGCCGCGCTTGCCGCGGCACACCGCGGCGTTCCACGCCTCCACGTCATGGACGAAATGCGGCAGCAGCCAGGGCAGCGAGGTGCCGATCAGGAGGTGGTCGTACGGTCCGGCGCGGCCGCTCGTGGCGTAGCTGTCCGTGCCCTCCAGCGCCTGCTCGCGCAGCCACGCCAGCTCGGGCTCGGCGACCATCGCCCGCGCGCCCTCCTCCAGCACCCGCGCGGCCCGGGTGTCGACCATCAGCAGCCGCACCCGCCCGAAGTCGCGGCGGTAGCTCCAGCGGGCGTACGTGGGGTCGGCGTCGGCGCGGGCGGCGAACTCCCGCAGCAGACCCGTGCCGCCGCCCTCGGGCGCGGCCCGCACCGCCGCGTACAACTCGTCGGCGGCCAGCTCGGCGGGGGAGAGATTGCCCAGGTGCTGATGGACCCAGTACGACATCAGACCGCTGAGGATCCGCTCCTGCCACCACGGGGTGGCGCGCATCTCCCGCTGCCATGCCTCACTGGTGTTCCAGTCGTCGATGACGTCATGGTCGTCGAAGATCATGCAGCTGGGGACGGTGGACAGCAGCCAGCGCACTTCGGGGTCCAGCCAGGACTCGTAGTAGAGCCGGGTGTACTCCTCGTAGTCGGCGACCTGCTGCCACGGGGGCTGGGTCACATCGCGCCGCGCGGCGAGCCAGCGGCGGGTCTCCTCGGAGGTCTCGTCCGCGTAGACCTGGTCGCCCAGCAGGACGAGCACGTCGGGGCGCTCGGCCCTGGGGGTGTGGGCGAGGGTGTGCGCCAGGGTGTCCAGGGCATCGGGGCCCATCGGATCGGCCGAGGAGTCGGCGGGCGGCGCGGCCCACCGGCAGGAGCCGAACGCGACGCGCACGGCGGCGGGCTCGGGCTCTGCGGAGGCATCGGGGGCGGAGCCTGTATCGGCATCGGAGGCGGAGGGCCGGGCGGGGGTGCGGATCGTGGAATCCGGGAAGCGGGAGTCGGGCAGCGGCCACACCTGCTCGCCGTCCAGCAGCACGCGGTAGGCCGTCTCGCCGCCCGGCCGCAGTCCGGTGACCGGGATCAGCGCGTAGTGATGGCCGGCGATCGACCAGGTGCGGGCCGCGCCACCCGCGCCGCCGGCGCAGCGTACCTCGGCCTCGCAAGGCCGGTCGGCCTCGATCCAGACCGTCGCGCTGGTGCCGGTTTCCCAGTCGACATGGCGCAGCAGCGGTCCCAGACGCAACCCGGCCATCCGGCCCTCCTCCGTCGTCGCTTGGTGGCGTGCAAGGCCTTACGGTACGGAACGACGAAGGAGGGCGCGGTGGTTCCGGTGCGGAGCCGGGGCCTCAGCAGCCGTTGAGGATGGAGCTGAGGGCGCTCTTCTCGGCGGAGTCGACGGACAGGCCGTAGTAGTACTTCACCTGCACCCAGGCGCGGGCGTAGGTGCAGCGGTACGAGGTGACCGACGGCAGCCACTCGGCCGGGTCCTTGTCGCCCTTCGCCTGGTTCACGTTGTCCGTGACGGCGATCAGCTGCGGACGGGTCAGGTCGTTGGCGAACGACTGGCGGCGGGCGGTGGTCCACCCGCTCGCGCCGGAGTCCCAGGCCTCGGCGAGCGGGACGAGGTGGTCGATGTCCAGGTCGGAGGCGGCGGTCCAGGTGGCGTTGTCGTAGACGGAGTGCCAGGTGCCGCTGACCGCGGCGCAGCTGGAGTCCTGCTGCACGTTGGTGCCGTCGCGCTTGAGGACGACCTCACGGGTGTTGCAGGCGCCGCTCTGGGTGATCCAGTGGGGGAAGAGATCACGGTCGTAGCCCGTGCGGTCCTCCGTCGCCACGGTCAGCGAGGCGAGATAGGTGCGGGCGGTGGCGGCGCTTACGGGGGTGGGCAGTGCCGCCTGGGCGGCCGGGCCGTTGAAGAGGCCCGCCAGGGCCATCAGACCGGTGGCCGCGGCCAGTACGCTCAGCCGTCGACGCGCGTAGAAGCCGCGCCGGGCGAAGGCATTGCGTATTCGGGACATGCGAACTCCCTTGGAGTGGGGGACGGTTCGGCCCGGTGGGAGCCGGGTAACGCGGAGTTAATGCTGTCGCCGGAACGTTTCTCTCCGGAATGCGACAGGTAACAGATTGGCGACATGAACACGTCATGTCGAGGGGTTCGAGCCCGCCAATTCCATGGGGCCGGCCCCCGCGCCGGGCCTCCCCGGCCCCTGCTCCCGGCCTCCCTGGCCCCCGCTCCCGGCCTCTCCGGCCCCCGTACCGGGCGCGTCGCGTATCCTTGCGAACAGCAGAAGGGGAGTAGCTCTTCGCCGGACCGTCGACATACTGCCCGCCCCTCGTGGTGCGGGCCGGCGCCCGGAGCGTATGGCACCCGTCCCGATGGGGAGGTGCGTACGCCAGCGAGACCTTCGGCCGCAGTGTCCGACGCTGCCGTGCCGAAGCGACCCCTCCCCAAGGGCCCTCTCGGTGCGGCCCGAGCCCCTTGAGGTAACCACCTGTGATCAGTCTCACCGTCGCCGCCGTCGTCTTCGGCGTCGTCTTCCTGGCCGAGCTGCCCGACAAGACCGCCCTCGCCGGGCTGATGCTCGGCACCCGCTACCGCGCCTCGTACGTCTTCGTCGGGGTCGCCGCCGCCTTCGCGGTCCATGTCGTACTCGCGATCGCGGCGGGCAGCGTGCTCGGGCTGCTCCCGCACCGCCTCGTCCAGACGATCGTCGGAGTGCTCTTCCTCGGGGGCGCGGCGGTGCTGCTGCTGAAGAAGGACGACGGGGAGGAAGAGATCCGCAAGCCCGCCGACCAGAGCTTCTGGAAGGTCTCGGGGGCGGGGTTCATGCTCATCCTGGTCGCGGAGTTCGGCGACCTGACCCAGATCATGACGGCCAACCTGGCCGCCCGCTACGACGACCCGCTGTCGGTCGGCCTCGGCGCGGTGCTCGCCCTGTGGGCGGTCGCGGGGCTCGGCATCCTGGGCGGCCGCACGCTGATGCGGTACGTACCGCTGCGGCTGATCACGAAGGTGGCGGCGCTGGTGATGCTGGCGCTGGCGGGGTTCAGCTTGTACGAGGCGGTGGCGGCCTGACGGCTCGCCGTACCCCGGCCCGTACGCGACAGCGTGAGACCCCCGGCCCGCGAGCCGGGGGTCTCACGCTGTGCTGACCGGGCTGTGTCGTCAGTCGGTGAAGTGCAGACGCAGGGTGCCGTCCGGCAGCGCCTCGACGCGGATCTGCTCCAGGTCCCGTACGTGCACGTCGGGGGCGTGGGCCGCGGCCCGGGGGCCGACCCCGACGACCCGCATACCGGCCGCCCGGCCCGCCGCGATGCCCGCCTCGGAGTCCTCGAAGACGACGCAGTCCTCGGGGTCGAAGCCCAGTTCGGCCGCGCCCTTGAGGAAGCCCTCGGGGTCCGGCTTGCTCGCCCCGACGCACTCCGCCGTGACCCGCACGCTCGGCATCGGCAGCCCCGTCGCGCCCATCCGGGCGCGGGCCAGCCCCTCGTCGGCGGAGGTGACCAGGGCGTGCGGCAGGTCCGCGAGCGAGGCCAGGAAGGCGGGGGCGCCGGGGATGGGCACGACGCCGTCGACGTCCGAGGTCTCCCACTCCAGCATCCGCCGGTTGTCCGCCAGGTTCTCCTCCATGGGCCGCTCGGGGAGCAGTACCGCCATGGTGGCGTGCCCCTGCCGCCCGTGTACGACCTTGAGCATGCTGGTCGCATCGAGTCCGTGCTCGGCGGCCCAGCGGCGCCAGCAGCGCTCCACCACGGCGTCGGAGTTCACGAGGGTGCCGTCCATGTCGAGGAGAAGGGCGCGGGCGGTGAACGGGGCGGTGGCCGGCATCGACGTACTCCAAGGCGCGGGAAAAGAGACAAGTGGCTCCGCCCGCCGGTCAGGGAGTGCGGGCGGAACCACTTTGTTCCTCCACGATACAAAGACCTTCGCCGGTGCGCCAGTGGCACCGGCGGGGCCTTCGCTTTTACGGTTCGTCGGTTCGCGACTCCAGGGCACGGCGCGTATTCGGCCCGTAGACCCCCTTCGGGTCGCCGTCCACCCCGTAGGTGTTCTGGAAGCTGGTCACCGCGTTCCGTACGCCGTCGTCGTACTCGCCGTCCGACGACCCCAGGTAGAGCAGCAGCTGGCCCAGCCGCTTCTGGAGCTCGACCACCTCGGAGCCGCTGTCGCCCTCCTGCAGTACGGGCGGGCCGGTGGGGGGCGGGGTTTCGGTCGGGCCGGGGGAGACGCTGCCGGTCGCGTCGGTCGCCGAGGGGGTGGGCGAGGTGGCCGACTTGGAGGGTTCCTTCGACTTCGAGGCCGACGGCGAGTGGCTGGGCCGCGGGCTCGCGCTCTCCTTCTTGGAGGCGGAAGGCGTCGTGGCGGGGGTGGTGGACGACGCCGAAGGCGAGGGCTTCTTGTCGGGCGACTTGTCGTCCTTGGTCGACGGGTCGTCGTCCGGTGTGCTGGAGCTCGGGTCGGAGAGCGTTCGGTCGGCTTCCTGGTCGTGCTTCTTGTCGCCGCCCAGTAAGCCGGTGCCGAAGGCCAGCGTGCTCGCCACCGCCACCGCCGCGGCCCCCGAGAGCACCGCCACCACCGGGCCTCTGCGGCTCTTCCGGTGGCGCCCGGCGCCCGCCCCGCCCCCGGCCCCGGTCCCGCCCCCGGCGGGAGCGGACGCGTCGGCCTCGGTCCGCGCGGCCTCGGCCGCCCCGATCCGGTCGGTCCGGTCGGTCCGGCTGACCGGGCTGATCCGGTCGATGGGCTGCGTGACGGGCTCGAACGCCTGGGTCACCGCGGCGGCCCCCGCGGCCGCGGGGGTTCTGTCGTCTCTGCCCGCGTCTCTGCGCGCTCTGCCCGCTCCGGCCGCTCCGGCCGCTGCTCGGTCCGCGCCGTCCGCTCTCCCGGCCTGGTCTCTGCCGGCCTGGTCTCTGTCGGCCTGGTCTCTGTCGGCCTGTTCGAGTTCCGCGTCCGCATCGTGGGCGTCGTGGTCCTCGCGGGCGGATCTGCGGGTCGTCATGCGCTCGAACAGCCGTATGTCGCGGAGCTCGGGGCCCTTGCGGCGCTCTTCGCCGGCGAACGTGACGTACGGGCGTGGGCCCATGGGGTCGTCGCGTATCTCGTCGTCGAAGCCGTCGCGCGCGTCCTCACGCATGCTCTCGCGCATGCCCTCGCGCGTGTTCTCACGCAGGCTGTCGCGGATGCCGTCGCGGTCGTCGCGTATGTGGTCCTCGCTGTCGCCCGCCGCCGCGGCAGCCGCGGCGGCGCGCGCTGCACACGCGCAACCGGGGCGGCCGTTGTCGCGCGCCGGCGCGAAGCAGTGCGGGCAGAGGTCTGCCGTCACGGGTCTTTCCCTTCCTGGAGTCGCAGCGATTATGCAGAGCCTGTCATGTTCCGCGCAGCGCTTCCCAATGAGTGTGGGCCTTCTCGGCAGGCCGTAACGAGACATAAAGGCGAGGATGGGGGTGAAGAGCGCGGACCGGGACAAAGACGGCGAGTCAGGGACGAGTCGGCGGCTGGTCGAGGACGGAGCGCGGAGGCCCGCGCGCGGGCTGCCGCGCGCTGACTAGGTACGGAGTCACCCATGGCGCAGGACGCGAGCCCCTCGACCCCGGCCCCGGGCCCTGTGGCGCTCGGCCCGGGGGAGGGCCGTACGAAGCGTACGGTCCTCGTGGCGATCGGCGCCCTGATGCTCGGACTGATGCTCGCCGCCCTCGACCAGACGATCGTCGCCACGGCCCTGCCCACGATCGTCAGCGATCTCGGCGGACTGTCGCATCTGTCCTGGGTCGTCACCGCGTATCTGCTCGCCTCGACCGCCGCCACCCCGCTGTGGGGCAAACTCGGCGACCAATACGGGCGCAAGAAACTCTTCCAGGCCGCCATCGTCATCTTCCTCATCGGCTCGGCGCTGTGCGGGCTCGCCCGGAACATGCCGGAGCTGATCGTCTTCCGTGGGCTCCAGGGGCTGGGCGGCGGCGGGCTGATCGTGCTGTCGATGGCGATCGTCGGCGACATCGTCCCGCCCCGCGAACGCGGCCGCTACCAAGGGCTCTTCGGCGCGGTCTTCGGCGCCACGAGCGTCCTCGGGCCGCTGCTGGGCGGGCTCTTCGTCGACCACCTCAGCTGGCGCTGGGTCTTCTACATCAACATCCCCCTCGGCATCATCGCCCTCGCCGTCATCGCCACCGTTCTGCACATCCCGGTCCGCGGCGCCCGCCACACCATCGACTACCTCGGCACCCTCCTCATCGCCTCCGTCGCCGCCGCGCTGGTGCTGATGACCTCCCTCGGCGGTGTGACCTATCCCTGGGGCTCCTGGCAGATCGTCGGGCTCGCGCTGCTGGGCGCGGTGCTGCTGGTGGCCTTCGTACGGGTGGAGGGGCGCGCCGCCGAACCCGTGCTGCCGCTGTATCTCTTCCGCAGCCGCTCCTTCGCGGTCTGCTCGGTCATCGGCTTCGTGGTCGGCTTCGCGATGTTCGGCAGCATGACCTATCTGCCGACGTTCTTGCAGGTCGTACAGGGCGTCAGCCCGACCCTGTCCGGCGTCCACATGCTGCCGATGGTCTTCGGGATGCTGCTCGCCTCCACCGGCTCCGGCCAGGTCGTCAGCCGTACCGGCCACTACAAGGTCTTCCCGATCCTCGGCACCGGCGTCACCGCTGTCGGCCTGCTGCTTCTGCACCAGCTGCGGCCGTCCACCGGCGTGGCCGAGACCAGCGTGTACTTCTTCGTCTTCGGCTTCGGGCTCGGCCTGGTCATGCAGGTCCTGGTGACCATCGTGCAGAACTCCGTCCGCTACCAGGACCTCGGCGTCGCCACCTCCGGCAACACCTTCTTCCGCTCCATCGGCGGCTCCTTCGGCGTCTCCGTCTTCGGCACGATCTTCGCCAACAGCCTCGCCCCCCACCTCGCCAATGTGCTGGCCGGACAGCGGCTGCCCCCCGGCGTCGACCCCAGCGCGCTGAGCGCCGACCCCCGAGGGGTCCGGCTGCTGCCGGACGCGCTGCGGGCGAGGGTGCTGGACGCGTACTCCGTCTCCATCACCGATGTGTTCCTGTACGCGGCGCCGTTCGTGGTGATCGCCTTCGTCCTGGCCTGGTTCCTGCACGAGGAACCGCTGCGGGCCAGCGTCACCGCGCCCGAGGCCGGCGAGGTGGTCGCCAGCAACCCCGTCGAGCGCTCCTCGCACGACGAGGTCGCCCGCGCCCTCTCGCTGCTGGGCTGCCGCAAGGGCCGCAAACAGGTCTACGAGGACATCGCCAAACGCGCCGGCCTCGACCTCAGACCGGCCGTGAGCTGGATGCTGCTGCGGATGACCCACTACGGCGCGGTCGCGCCCTACCTGCTGGCCGAGCGCTCGACCGCAGCGCCGTGGGTCATCACCGAGGCGGCCCGGCAGATCGAGGAGCGGGGGCTGGGCGCGCGCGACGGAGTGTCGCTCGTGCCGACCGAGGAAGGACGAAGGGTGGCGGAACGGCTCTACCGCGCCCGGGGGGAGTCGCTGGCGGAGCTCCTGGGCGACTGGTGGTCCCCGGACCGGCCGACCGACCTGATGGAGCTGGTGCGGGTGCTGAACCGGGAACTGTGCGGCTCGGACGCGGAACAGCCGGACGACGGCGGCGCCCGGCGCCCGGGACCGCCGCGGACGGTGTAGGCGGGATCGCGTAGCGGCTGCGTCGGGTGGGCATCCCCGGCGGCTGGGCCCTGCCGGGCGGGCGCCCGCGCCGGGTGGGCGCCCCTGCCGGGTGCCTCCGCCGGGTGGGCACCCCGCCGGGGTGGGCCCTGCGCCGGGTGGGCCGCTGCCGGTTGGGCACCCCCGCCCCCGGGTTGGGCACCCCGCGGGGGCGCCGCCCTGGCGGTCAGCCGGCGACGCGGTCGCCGGGCTCCTTGCCTGCCTCCCTGTCCGCCGCCCCGTCCAGCTCCTTGCCCAGCCAGACCTCCGAGTACGGACCCTCGCAGAACGGCGGCACGTCCGCGTACCCGTGCCGTGCGTACAGGGCCCGCGCCTCGCGCAGGTCCAGCCGCGTCTCCAGCACGATCCGCCCGGCGCCCAGCTCACGCGCGGCCGCCTCGGCCGCCGCGAGGAGCACGCCGGCCGCGCCCAGGCCGCGCTTGGCCGGCCGTACGAACATCCGCTTGAGCTCCGCCGTACGGCCGGGCCCGGGACCCGCCGTACCGCCGCCGGCCAGCAGCCGTACGCCCGCGCAGCCTGCGAGCTCGCCGTCGTGGTGGGCCACCAGGAACACGCCGTGCGGCGGGGCGAGGTCGTCGCTCGGCATCTCGGCGAGATGCTTGTCGATCTCCTCGGGGGTCGTGGAGCGCCCCTCATGGAGCTCGTACCAGCGGTCGGCGACATCGACGAGGTAGTCGCGCAGCAGCCCGGCCGAGACGGGGTCGTCGACCGGGTGCGGGGCGACCGTCCAGGGGGCGCGGGTGCGGGGCGTGCTGGTGCTCATGGCGGGCATCGTGACAGCCGCCGCCGCCCCGCGCACCTGAGTTTGAGGGCGGCGAAGCGGGCAACCCGGCGGGGAACGGCCCCCGGACGGAAGGGGGCACGGGTGGAAGGCAGAAGCAGACCATGTCAACTGGCGCGAGCATCACCGTGGTTGTCGCCGCCGTCGTCCTCGTCGCCGCGCTCGCGGCCGCGCTCGCCGCGGGATTCGTCCGAGCGCGCGACGGAGGCCGGAACCGCGCTCTGCGACGCCGCTTCGGGCCCGAGTACGACCTGACGGTCGCCCGCCACTCGGGCGATACGAGAGCGGCGGAGCGGGAGCTCGACGAGCGGCTGCGGCGGCACGGCCGCCTCAAGACCCAGCCGCTCTCCGGCGAGCTGCGCGAGCGGTACGTGGCCGAATGGGCCTGGGTGCAGGAGGAGTTCATCGAGCAGCCGGCCCGCGCCACGGCCGACGCCGACCAGCTGCTGGCCCGTCTCGCCCACGACCGCGGCTACCCCTCCGACCGCTACGACGAACAGGTCGCGGCCCTGTCGGTGCACCATGCGGGCAGCGTGCAGGGCTACCGCCAGCTCCACGCCGCCGCCCTGCGGGCCCGCGAGGGCCGGGCGGACACCGAAGAGCTGCGCGAGGCCGTGGTGCACGGACGGGTCCTCTTCGAGGACTTGGTGAAGCCCCCGCACCACGGCGCCGACGGCACCCGGCCGCATACGCCAACGCATACGCACGCGCATACCGCTACGCCTACGCCTACGCACGCGCCGTGGGCGATGCGCGGCGGGAATCCGGGACGGGGTGACATCTGATGCCCGAGATCCACGGTGCGATCCCGGCTCCACGCGCCGTAAGCGCCAAGGCCGCCAAGGCCGCGAACGCCGCGAGAGCTGAAGGAGCCATCCCCAACGGCCCCACCTTCCCGGTCCTCCCGCCGAGCGAACAGGACGAGCTGGCCCACCGCCTGCGGCACGCGGTCGGCGGCTTCGTGGACGCCCCGCGCGACGCGGTGGAAGAGGCCGACCTGCTCCTCGACGAGCTGTCCAGCCGCCTCACCGACCTCCTCGCAGACCGCCGCCGTACGCTCAAAGACGCCTGGCGGGAGAACGAGTCGGGCACCGTACGGACGGAAGACCTGCGGCTGGCCATGCGCGGCTACCGCAACGTCCTGGAGCGGCTGCTGAGCGTCTGAACGACTGAACGGGTTGGGTCACGCGGTGAAGCGGGCCACGAACCGGCGCTGCCAAGGCGTCTCCACGGCGCGCGGCGCGTAGTGCTCCCTGACGTAGCCGACCGCCTCGTGGCCCGGGACCCCGTCCAGCACGGCGAGGCAGGCCAGCGCCGTACCGGTACGCCCGACCCCGCCGCCGCAGGCGACCTCGACGCGTTCGCCCGCGGCGCGCTCCCACGCCTCGCGCAGCGCCTCCCCGGCGGCGGCACGGTCGGACGGCAGCCGGAAGTCCGGCCAGCGGACCCAGCGCGCCTCCCAGGAGACGGCGGGCGGCTCCTTGCCCAGCAGATACAGCGCGAAGCCGGGCTCCGGCCCGGCCGGCAGGGGGCGGCGCAGCCCCCTGCCCCGTACGAGTCGACCCGAAGGCAGCCGCAGCACGCCCGCCGCCGTGGGCTCCCAAGTAGTGATCATCCGAGTGAGCGTAGCCCCCGCGTCAGGCCGACGCGTCGATTGTGACGATGCCGACGGACTCGGCTCCGACAAGCAGCAGACAGGCCTGGAAGCCGTAGTCCTCACCCGAGACGTCGACCGGAAGGCCGATCCCGTACGCCGGCGGATCCATATCACCTGGGCCGTCAGTGACCTGTGCGGTGACGGTGTCGAACACGTCCCGGCCGAGGAAGGCCACCAGCTGATCGCCTGGGAAGCGGGGCTGAGGGTCGTCGTCGGGGTCGTAGTCGTCGATCTCTCCCATGGCCCAGGCCCCGGTCCTGGCCTGCTCCAGATTGTGCTCTTCGAACTCCGTCTGGACCGTCGCCAGAGTCTCGGCGTCCAGCCGGCGGAGATCGGCTTCGTCCTCCTCCCACCACTCGTCGTCCACCAGCTCCGCCCAGCGGTCCGACTTCGGCCACCACGCGCGGAACGCGGCATCGGCGGCATCGACGGCGCCCGGGTCGGCGAAGTCCAGGTCGAGGCCGTGTGGTTGGACCTTGACGTCGACTTCCATGCGGTCGTTGTTGGTCAGCCAGACGAACTCGCCGAGCAGCTTCGCGGCGCAGCCGGCGCGGACGGCCAGATCCGCCTGCCGGTACTCGTCCTCGGTGAGGGTCGGGGGCGCGGCGATCTTGCCGTCCAGCGCACGGGAAGGGTCCGGCCACAGCCCATCGGAGGGCGGCGGGGCCGCCGAGGGGGCTATGGACAGCCGGAACGTGTCCCCGCCGAGATCCCGGCCGAGCAGATGCAGCTCATCGCCGAGCGGACGGCCACCCGGCTCCGCGGCGACCGTGACCCGCACCAGATCGCGGAAGGCCCCCGCCAGCTTCCTGGCCAGTGCGGCGATCAGCTCGCGAGCCCGGTCGTCCGGCGCGTCCGACCCCGAAGAGAACGTGTCGATCAGCAGCCGGTGGACCTCTTCGGCCACTTCTCCATCCGGGCGCGCGCTCGTCCATGGCACTCCCGGGTGCTCGATCGCATGGTTCAGCACCTCGACGGCCACCGGATGACGGTGCCCCGATGTCCCCTCGCCCGGGAACGTACCCGGGAACCGGCCGTATTCGGCAATCTCCGGCGGCGTCGGCGATGAGTCCCACGGCCGCTCGCTCGGCGACGGCGCGCTCCCCGTCACCGGCATCGACCAGTACGCGGGATACCCGGTCCCAGGATGTTCGGGCGCCCAACGCTGCAACAGGTGTGTCGCGGGCTTCAGCTCAAGCGATGTCATCCCACTGTCCCCCGAGTGATCGCTGAAACGGCACTTCGCGGGTGTCATGCTGCCACGCCGGGCGTCCCGGCCGAGGGGACTTCATGGCCTGAGATCTTCGCCGGGCGTTGGGCAGGGGCAGCGGGCCGGCACACACCGAACTTTGGACTTGTGGGTCCAATTTCGGCCTCGCACAGTGGGCACTGCGCCCTGGCAGTCCAGGGCCCGTCCGGCCGGAGGCCGCATGCGGTTCGGCCGCGCGGGTTCACGGTGGATTTCAAGCAAGATCAAGCAACGGAGTGGACCATGTCGATGCGGCTTGCGGGCAAGACCGCGCTGGTGACCGGCGCGACCAGCAACATCGGGCGGGCGATCGCGGAGGCGTTCGCCGCCGAGGGGGCATACGTCGTCGTCTCGGGCCGCAGCGCCGAGCGCGGCCAGGAGGTCGTCGACGGCATCCGCGCCCGCGGCGGCCGCGCCGACTTCGTACGGGCCGACCTGGACGGTAGCGCCGCCGCCTCGCAGGCGCTGGCCCAGGAGGCGACGCGGGTCCTCGGCGGCCGTATCGACGTCCTGGTCAACAACGCCGGCATCTACCCCGGTGACGCGACCGCGGCCACCGACGAGAAGACCTTCGACCGGGTCTACACGGTCAATGTGAAGGCCCCGTTCTTCCTGACCGCGGCCGTCGCCCCCGCCATGGCGGAGTCCGGCGGCGGAGCGATCATCAACCTGGGCTCCTGGGTCGCCCGGCTGGGTGTTCCCGTCGGCGCCCTGTACAGCTCCACCAAGGGAGCCATGGAGACCCTGACCCGGGCCTGGGCCGCGGAGTTCGGGCCGCAGGGCATACGTGTGAACGCGATCTCCCCGGGCGTGGTGCTGGCGCCGGACACCGGAGAGGCTCACGCCGCCGAGGTCATGATGAAGGGCACCCCAGCGGGCCGAATGGGCACCCCCGACGCCATCGCGAGCGCCGCGGTGTACCTGGCCGCCGACGAGTCCTCATTCGTCCACGGCATCGTGCTCGACGTCGACGGCGGCCGGGGCACCGTCGCAGTCATCGCCGCCTGAGGGGGCGGGGGTGGGGGTGGGCGGTTTCGCCGAAACCGCCCACCCCACCCCCGTTACCGCCCACCTGCGTCTCATACCCGACGGCAGGACGGCAGATCACACCGCGGCGGGTCACGCCGCAGCGCGGCCCGCGTGGCGCAGATCCGCGATCCCCTGATCGAGAGCGGCACGCAAATGGTGGGACTGCCCCGTCGACAGCAGGATCGACACGCCCCCCTTGGACCGCGGCCAGCAGCGCCGCGGCCCGCGCGTCGACATCGACATCGGCAGGAAGCCTGCCGTTCGCCTGCAGCGCCCGGATGCCCGTCGCCAGGCTCTCCTGCCAGCGGCGCATCAGCTCGATCACGATCGCCCGCGTCCCGGGAGTCGAACGCCCGATCTGAAGGAACAGCGACCCCAGCGGACACTGGTCCCCCTGGGTCTCGTAGCGCGTCATCACCACGTCCCGCCACTGCTCCCAGGCATCCCAGGAGTCGAGACACCCGAGATAGGGCTGCTGGTCCTCCAGGACCTGATCCGCCTCGAACTGGGCCACCGCGACGAGCAGTTCATCCTTCCCGGCCGGGAAGTAGTGGAACAGCTGGCCCTTGCTGGTGCTGGTCCGCGCCATGATGTCGTCCAGCGTCGCTGAGGCGACGCCCATCTCCCGCAGCACCGCCGCGGCCCCCTCGACGATCCGGCCCCGGGTCGCCTTCCCCTTCGCCGTCAGCTCCCCGCGCAATGACCTACCTCCTCACCGGACGCCCTATGGGGGCGGTCAGCCCTGCTTGGGTCCGGCCTGCTGTACGACCTCGAAGGACCACAGCGTCGACCCGGAAGCGGCGGGCTTCTGCTGCGGCGCGCCCTCGCCGCCGCGCTGATGGGCGGCCTTCATCGGGCCCTCCATCCACGCCTGGAAGTCCTCCTCGCTGCGCCAGCGCGTATAGACGAGGTACTGGTCGGTGCCCTCCACCGGCCGCAGCAGTTCGAACCACTCGAACCCGTCGGAGTTCTCGACCGCTCCCGCCCGCGACGCGAAGCGCTTCTCCAGCACCTCGCGCTGCTCGTCGGGGACCGTCAGCACATTGATCTTCACGATGCTCATGGATCCATCCTGCCTCAGCGCCCCACCGACCCCGGGCGGGACCCGGCCGGGGTCACACAGACCAGGAGTCGGCCGGGTCGTCCAGCCACCCCCGCTGTCCATGGCGACGTTACGACCGTCACAGCGGTGTGTCAGCGCCCCGGCCGTCTCGCTCGTGCCGGTGCCCACGTCGAGACGGCCACATCAGGTCGGGCATGCTCAGACCAATGCGTTCCGCCGAACGATCTCCTGGGCACGGCCGGTGAGGTCCCGGACATACCGGTTCGCCTGATGCGGCCGGAGGCGTCGCCGCATGGTGACGAAATGCTCGTCAGCACGCGCGGAAGACAGACGCTCGTAGTCGTCCAAAAAATGTCCCCACGTGGCGCAGGCCGCTTCTAGATGGCCCATTTCAAGCTGCCGCTGGGCGAGTAATCCGTTCGCGTGGGCGCGGCCCTGCCGCTCCACAGCCGGGCGCACGCGGTTGGAATCCTTCATGGCCTTGACGGACCCCGGTACGTCCCCCAGCGCATAGAGGACACTCGATACGTGGAAGTGGTACGCGGCCTGGTCGTATCGGCCGATGGCATCCCGGCGGTTGTCCGCCTTTGACAGCGCGCTCTCCGTCTCGGAGAGACGGGCGAAAGCCTGCTTACGATCGCCTACGAGCGCGGCACCGTGCGCCTGCTGTCCCGTGAGGAAGGCGCGCAAGCGGGGCCCAGCGGCCGGCGCTGCCTCCGCGGCCGAGTCGGCCAGCTCCAGAGCCTTCCTGGCGTGCTTGAGGTTCGCCGCTTGTAATGCCATGCCGCGCAGAGTGCGGCAGTACGTGACGTGATCCTCCGCTGCGGCGGCCAGCTCGAGCGCCTTGACGTAGTACCGCTGGCCGAGGCCGTGAGCCTTCTCATACATGGCCATCCAGCCAGTCAGATAGACCAGGTCGGACGCGGCGGAGAGCATGTCCGACCTGACGGCGTCCGAGGCTCCTGCCCTGAGCCAGGGAGTCACGGTATTGACCAGGAAGGCCGCTGCCATGGGGCGGGCATGTGCGCCTCCCGACTCGTCAAGGATGTCGGCGATGCGCTCCGTCATGATGCGCACCGTGTTCACCTCACCGGCCCCGATCCGGGTGGTGCGCCCCGTGGTTTGGTGCCGCACGCGCTTCGTCAGGTCCTCGTAGACCGGGATGGGGAGGGCGGCGGCATACAGGGCGGCCGTCAGCACCGCGCGGCGCGAGGGGTCCATGTCTGCCCTTCCGGTGTCAACCAACCCCTCAATGGGGTCAGCGGTTGAGTAGGAGGGCGCCTCGGGCCCAACCAGGAGCGGAGCGCCGAACCCGGCTTCCGCGCTGGTGACCGGTCGGCCAAGGCGCCGCGACAGCGCTTCCAGGATGGCGGACCGCGCCTTCCGCTGTGGGGTAACCCCCCTCAGCCAGTGCGTAACGGCGGACCCGTCGTAGCGCAGGGCAAGGTCCATCTCTGCGCCCACCCGGTTCACGGCCGCGACGAACTGGCGGTTCGTCTCCCAGCGTGCCTCGACCAGCAGTCTTGCCAGAGCCTCATTGGCCTGACGCTCCGCCATGGGCATCAGCTCCCGAACTTTCAAGCCGTGCAAGCTTTGGGACTACTCACACGGTACCGCTGGATCACGCCCCGTAGTTGCGTAGTGCGTGCCAGGTGACCACCCGGCGTCAGTGCCGAGCAACCGGGGAGTGAAGCAGTGGAACATGACGAGTGGACGAGGACGGCGGAGCGGTGAGCGCGGATACGCCTCCTCAGGAGACACCGCAGGGCTCCGGCCCGCGCCCCACTCCCCAAGAACTGGAGCAGCGCGCGGAAGCTCTGAGCAAGGAGATCCGCAAGCACCTGGACCGGGGGACACGACGGTGAAGTCGTTCACGGTGCGAACTGCGGCGGTAGGGCAGGACGGGGTATGACCGACGAAACCCGGGCCTGTGCGAAGTGCCGGGCGTACACCGCGCTGCGCGAGAAGGCCAAGCAGGACGGGGACTACGGCAAGGCGACCACGTACGAGATCTTGCGGCGTCGTCACCCGTCTCACGCCCAGCCGGAGCGGGCGGCCCAATGGGGGGTGCCCGCGTGAAGGAGCCGAGAGGCGGGCAGGAATGGACGACCGACTCCCGGAACGTCAAATTCCCTGAGGAAGCGAAGGCGCAACCCGCCCCTGAAACTTTCTAAGCGTTTGCCTTCGGGCTGGACTGTGCGTCGATTGTCAGAGGCGCGCAGTACGGTCCGATCATGGCAGCCACAATTGATCTGACCTTCGACTGCACGGACGCCCAGCTCCTCGCCGAGTTCTGGAAGACCGCGCTGGGCTATGTCGACGAGCCGCCGCCTGCTCCCTTCAAGACGCGCGAGGAGTGGCTGGCGCAGTTCGATCTGCCGGAGGACGACTCCGCGGACGACGGGGCTTGGCTCTGTGATCCGGAGGGTGTCGGGCCCCGGCTGTCGATCCTGAAGGTGCCGGAGCCCAAGACGGCGAAGAACCGGCTCCACATGGATATCCGGGTGCCGGTCCATGGCGGTGCCGAGGAGCGGTGGGCGCGGATCAGGGTGGAGGCGGAGCGGTTGGTGAAGGCGGGTGGGACGGTGGTGGCGGAGTTCGACGGGCATCACATCTTCATGGCCGACCCTGAGGGCAACGAGTTCTGCGTCGCCGCCGCCTCGGCGTGAGGGGTGCCGACAGGTCAGGCCGGCGGGTCGGGCCGAAGCCCTGGTCAGTGGGCGTAGGCGAGCAGTGTTTCCAACTCATTCGTCTAGGGTGTCCGGTCGAACTGTTCACCGAACTGGGGGAGGTGCCGTGCGAGCGGCCGTACGCGCGGGAATAGCGGGCCATGCCGTCATGCTGACGGTCCTTCTCACCGGGTGCGGCGGCACGGACGCGTCGCCTGATCCGGGGCGTCCCGCCGCGACGGGGGGCCCGTCGGGCGCCCCCTCCACGGCGCCCGGCGTCGACGGCGATGTCGACCCGGAACAGGTCTTCACCGAAACCGAGCTGAAAGCTGCGCTTCTGCCCGCCGGGGCGTTGGGCAGGCACGCGAAGGTCACCGGGACGTACCTGGGGCTCTTCGGCCGGTACGGGGGAGGCGACTGGACCCAGTGCGAGCCCGGGGAAGAATTGCGCGTGGAGATGAGGGGTTTCGAGGGGGCCAGCGCCCAGCAGACCGTGCATCTTGCACGCGCCGCGGAGAACGGCCGGAACATCACCGTACAGCTGGTGTCGATGCCCGCCGGGCGCACCGAGCGCTATCTGGAGATCCGGCGCCGGCTCCACGAAGCCTGTCCGGACGTCAGCGTCGACACGGAGGCCGCCCCCTTCCAGGAGCACCACGAGGCCCGGGAGGTCGCTGCCCTCGGCGACGAGGCGCTGCTGGAGATCTCGCGGCAAACCGGCGGTGACGAGTACGACGGCTCTCCGTCCTACGCCGTCGACGTCCGCGTCGGAGGCGTGCTCGCCATCGTGACGTCCGGCGGTGACAAGAAAACCGGCATCTCCCTCGCCGCGCGGACCGCCCAGCGGATCCGCACTGAGCTGTACGCGACAGGCGGGACTTCGGACTGACTCGTCCAGCAGGGGAGCGGCGCGGAGTTGATCCGACCGCCGAGCATCGTGCCCGTCGGCCGCGTCGCCCGGGCCATCCACGCCGTCCGTTCCGGCCACTCCGTCCGGGTGAACCTCGATCACGAAGGATTGACGGCCTGGCCGGAGGTGGCCTACCCGGCGGCCGGCCGGTACGTGCACACCTGTACGCCCGTGCCGCTGGTGGCCGTGGATGCCAGTTCCAGCGTGCGCAGCATTCCGTCGACGGGGAAGATGGTCTTTCCGCCGCCGAGGATCACCGGCATGTGCATCAACAGCAGCTCGTCGAACAGCCCCTCGTGCAGGAGAGTGCGGACAAGCGTGGGGCTGCCCATGACCAACAGGTCGCCGCCTTCGGCACCGTGCAGCTCGCGGATGCGGGCGACGGCCTCGCCGCCGGCGATGCGTGTGGTGTTGTTCCAGGTCAGCTGGTCGTCGCCGAGGGTCTGGGACACCACGTACTTCCGGATGGAGTTCATCTGGTCGGCGAACGGGTCGTCGGGCCGCTCGGGCCACGCCGCGGCCATCGTCTGCCAGGTGCGGCGCCCGAACAGCAGCGCGTCGGCCTTGGACAGCGCGTCCGTGATGGCGCCGCCCATCACCTCCGGGTCGAAGAACGGGTGGGTCCAGCCGCCGTGCGCGAAGCCGCCCTCGGTGTCCTCCTCGGGGCCGCCCGGGGCCTGTACGACGCCGTCGAGGCTGATGAATTCACTGATCACGATGCGCACGGGACTCGCTCCTCCTGGTCGTTGCGTGGCTTACGGCGATAAAGACCGCCGGGCCGCGCCAAACTCATCGAACCCACTCGATCCGGCGGCGATCCGGCGGCGAACCGTCGGCGTGCCGCGAGGCACACCGGAGGGCGCGGTCAGAGCGTGCGGCCGAAGAGGTCCAGCAGCGCTTCCCAGTGGCGCTTGGCCCCGTCCTCGTTGTACGCGGCGGTGTCGGCCTGGGTGAAGCCGTGCTGCGCGCCCGGATAGACCTCGCTGCGGTGGCGTACGCCCGCGGCCGTGAGCGCCGCGTCGAGGCGGTCCATCTGCTCGGGCGGCATCGAGGAGTCCTGGTCGGCGTGGGCGAAGTACACCTCGGCGGTGATGCGGTCGGCGACCAGGTGCGGGCTGTCGGGGGCTTCGGTGGCCAGGTCTCCGCCGTGGAAGCCGGCCATCGCCGCGACCCGCTCGGGGAACGCGCCGGCCGTACGCAGGGCCAGGCGGGCGCCCATGCAGTAGCCGGTGACGCCGACCGGCCCGTCCGTGGCCTGCGGACAGTCGGCCAGCCAGCGCAGATAGGCATCGGCGTCGCGCATGGCCGCCTCGGGGGTGAGCGACGGGAGGAAGGACATGAGCTCCTGGAAGACCTCGGGGCGTGTGTCATGGCCGATGAAGTCGGGGAGCTCCACCAGCGGTGCGCGGCCGTGGCGGTAGAAGACGTTGGGGATCAGCACGGTGTAGCCCGCCTCGGCCAGGTGGTCGGCCATCTTCCACAGGTGCGGGCGCGGCCCGAAGATGTCCATGTAGAGCAGTACGGCGGGATGGGGGGTGTCGTCGACGGGGTGGGTCAGATAGGCGTCGGCGGTGCCGTCCGGGGTGGGAATATCGACAATTGTTCCGTGTGCATCGGTCATAGGCGTCACTCGCTCCTCTTGCGCCTCGTATGTCTGCGTCAGAACGCTACGCGGGTCGGGCCTTCGACGCCGGGACCGTCAACGGGTGCCGCGGGTCACATTCGCGGTGCGGACCGAACGCCTGATGAAATTGGGGCAGACCTCACGAGTTCATACCTCACGGATTCATCCCGTCGACCGAGCGGTACTTTTCGGACAATCCTCGACGACGGTCAGGTGACGAGGGGGTGTTCCGCGTCTGAGTACAGGGCTCAGTAAGGTCTCAAATATCCCGACCGAATGACAAGGGCGAGTGGGGGAGCAGCAGGGCGTGACGAACGTGGAGCGAAGCGGACCGGGGAGAACTCCGGATACGGGGCCCCGCCCCGGTCCCGTCGGGGCACGGATGTCACGGAACGCACTGGTGCTGGGAGCACTGTGGCTCCTCGCCGGTGTGCTGGCCGTCCGTCAGGCCGCGGCCGTGCTGCGGCTGCCACCCGACGAGCGGCTCACCGACCTCGAGACCTGGATCGGTGAGGAGGGCGTCCTCCATGTGCGCGGATCGCTGTACGACGGGGACGCGTTCACCGGGACGCCGTTCTCCGGGCTGGTCCTCAAGCCGCTGACGCGCGCCGCCGAGCAGAGCCTCGGCTACGCCTGGACCTTCGGCACCCTGCTGCTGGTCGTGGTGCTCGGTCTGGTCGCGGCGCGCTCCCTGCCCGGCCCCGTCTCCCGGCGCACCTCGCTGCTCGCCGCGCCGGTGGCGATCAGCCTGCTGGTGCTGTCCCTGCCGGTACGGAACACCTTCACGCTCGGCCAGACCAGCATCATCCCGGTGCTACTGGTGCTGTTCACCGTGCTGCCCAGGACCTCGGAGCGGCAGACGGGTGTGCTGATCGGGGTCGCCTCGGCGCTGCAGCCCGCGCTGCTGCTGTTCGGGGTGGTCCTGTGGCTCATCGGGCGGCGGCATACGGCGGCCGTCGCGGGCGCCACCTTCGCCGCCTGCTCCGCGCTGGCCTGGGCCCTGATGCCGCATGACTCATGGACGTACTGGATCCACCACTTCGGCGGCGCCGGGCTCGGCGGGCCCCCGGACGGCCTGGCCAACCAGTCCCTGCACGGGCTGCTGCTGAGGGTCGGCTTCTCGGGCCCGGCCGAGCTGGCGGTGCTCGCGGTGCTCGCGGTGGCGGTGGCCGTGGTCGGTCTGCGGCGCGCCGCGCACTACGCCGAGGACGGGCAGCTGCTGCTGGCGGCGGCGATCACCGGCAGTGTGGCGCTGGCGATTTCGCCCACGTCCTGGCAGTACCAGCAGCTGTGGATCCTGCTGGCCGTCGTCGGGCGGGTCGGCAAGCGCGCCTCGGACCGGCTGGTGTGGCCGGCGCTGGTGGTGCTGGCGATGACCCTCAACCGCGAGGCGCTGCTGCCCGATATCGACATTCTGGGTCATATCGGATATAACGCACCGCTGCTGGCGGCTCTCGCCGCCGCCTGCCTGGTGCCCTTCCTGTCCCGCACCTCCCCGGCGTGGGACAACCCGGACCCGACCCCGGTCGTGGAACCGGTCCAGGGGCGCTTCGCCTGGGTGCCGCTGCTGCGCTTCGTACGGCGGCCGCTGTCCCGCCCGAACCTCATGCTCGAGTTGATGTTCATCCGTATCGGTTACTTCGGGTACTCCTACGTCCGCGCGCACGCCCCCGACTCGCGGACCCTCGCGGAGAGCCATGGACACCAGGTCCTCACCGCCGAGAAGTGGCTGCATATCGACATCGAGCACTGGTTCAACGGCGTGGTGGCGGACACGCCATGGCTGAGGGACAGCATGAACTGGTACTACAACACCTTCCACTTCCTGGTCCCGCTGTCCCTGCTGGCCTGGCTGTATCTGCGCCGCCCCGTCACCTACCGCTGGGCCCGCACCCCGCTCGCCTTCGCCACGCTCCTTGCGCTGGTCGGCTTCTGGCTCTACCCGACCGCCCCGCCCCGGCTGATGGGCCTCGGCTTCATCGACACCGCACACGGTCCGCAGGACCTGGACAATCCGGACTTCGGCGCGCTGACCAAGCTGTCCAACCAGTACGCGGCCATGCCCTCGCTGCATGTGGGGTGGTCGCTGTGGTGCGGGGTGGTGATCGCGCTGGTGGCGCCGTATCTGTGGATGAAGATCCTCGGGCTGATGTATCCGCTGATGACCACCGCGGTGATCGTCGGTACGGCGAACCACTGGGTGCTGGACGCGGTCGGCGGTGGGGTGGTCGTGGCGGCCGGGTTCGGGCTGCAGTATCTGCTGTTCGGCGTCGGGAAACGGCCCAAGGAAGAGGCCGCCGGTCCGCTGTGGCCGCCGCTCCCCAGGCTCCCCAGGCTCCGCAAGCGGGAGCCGGAGCCCGCGGAGGAGTCTGCTTCCGCGCCCGTCGCCTCGGTGCCGGGGCAGGCCAAGGCGCCCGTCCTCCCCGAGACCGCCGAGCCGACAGAGGTGGCCGGGCCGGGCTCGCGTTGAAGGGTGTGACGAACGGCCTTAGCGTGGAAAGCAGGGGACGGGTCCGGCCGGGCGGGATGTGGCGCGGGGCCCGCGCCCGGGGGCCAATCAAGGGGGGCCCACGCTTGGAGGAGTGATCCCCCATGTCTCTTGCCATGGCGGTCACGGCGGCGGCCGCGGCATCGATGGTCGCGGTATCCCCTGCGGTGTCGCCCTGTCCCTTCGTGGTGGTCCACGCGAAGTTCGCACCGGCCGCAGAGGCCAGTAGCCACAAGGCGGTGACGTACAACACCAAACTGGTGCCCGTCTCCGCCAAGGTCGTCGTCGTGCAGTTCCTGGGTAAGTGGCACGGTGGGGGCGAATACCGCCACCACCATCAATGGCAAGGCGCCCCCCAGGCCGCACAGACCACACCGAGCCCGACGGGCACCCCGACCACGCCCAGCCCGACCGGCACGCAAACCTCACCGAGCCCGACGGGTACGCCGAGCCCGCACGGTACGCAGGGCGAGGGCAAGGGCACCCGGGTCATGGTGTGGGTGCGCGGCCTCAAGGCGAACCACACCTTCGGGGTGCATGTCCATACGAAGACCTGCGGGACCATGCCCAATGACTCGGGCCCGCACTATCAGAACATGAAGGACCCGAAGCAGCCGTCGACCAACCCGAAGTACGCCAATCCCCACAACGAGGTGTGGCTGCAGGTCACCACCGACAAGGACGGCGACGGCCACGCCATGACCCATGTGAACTGGCGCTTCCGGGACTCGGAGGCGCGCTCCCTCGTCTTCCACGAGCATGCGACCGCCACGCACAAGGGGCATGCCGGGGAGGCGGGCGCGCGGGTGGCGTGCGTGAAGGTGCCGTTCAAGGGATAACGCGTCAAGGCCTGTGTCAAGGCACGCGCGTCAAGGCGTCAGCGGCGCGGGGGTCAGCAGCCCGCGCCGCACCGACGCGTCGCGGACCTCCTCGTACAGCGCGCGCAGCGTCTCGCTGACGGCCACCCGCGGGAGTTGCAGCCGGTCCAGGGCGTCGGCGTCCATGGCGGCGTTGGTGTCGGTGGGGACATCGTGCCAGCCCTGGCCGGTGAGGTACCGCATCAGCGCGGGGTTGAGCCGGTCCACCCCGCGCACCAGGCAGGCCTCGGGCGTACGGCCCTCCTCGTACTCGTGCCACAGGGCGAGGAACTCGGGGCGCAGCGCGCCCGGCAGCGAGGCGAAGGGGTCTTCAGTGACGTCATCCGCGGCATTGGGATCGGCTGAAGCGTCGAGTTCGACCAGGTCGTGCATCAGGCAGAGCTTGAGCATCTTGGTCAGGTCGAGGCAGTGGCCGGCCTCCCGCTCGAACTCGGCGTGCAGTATCCAGCTGACCATCGCCAGATGCCAGGAGTGCTCGGCCACGCTCTCCCGGCGCGTCGGCGTGGCGTTGTTGGGGCGCTCGATCTCCCGTAGCCGGGCCGTGAAGGCGATGAAGTCGAAGAGTCTTCGAAACTCGTGCTCATGCTGTGCGCCGGGCGTGCCGCTCGTGCCGCTCGTGTCGTTCATGGCGGACAGTGTGCCCCCGTGCGGGGCTGCAGCGGCACTCCCGGGGCGGGGCGGGGCGTCAGGGGTCACCGGCGGTCAGCCGTAGTTCACCTGCAGCTCCTTGATTCCGTTCAGCCAGGGCGACCGCAGCCGCCTCGGATCGCCCGCGAGCCGGATGTCCGGCATGGCGTCCGCGATCGCGTTGAAGATCAGGCGGATCTCCAGCTCCGCGAGGCTCTTGCCGAGGCAGAAGTGCGGGCCTCCGCCGCCGAAGCCCAGGTGGGGGTTGGGGTCGCGGGTGATGTCGAAGTCCTCGGGCCGGTCGAAGACCTCCGGGTCGTGGTTGGCGGAGGAGTAGAAGATGCCGACCCGCTGACCGGCCGCGATCCGCTGTCCGCCCAGTTCGGTGTCCTGGGTGGTGGTGCGCTGGAAGGACATGACCGGGGTGGCCCACCGTACGATCTCGTCCGCGGCGGTGGCCGGGCGTTCGCGCTTGAACAGCTCCCACTGGTCGGGGTGGGTGAGGAAGGCGTGCATACCGTGGCTGATGGCGTTACGGGTGGTCTCGTTGCCCGCGACCGCGAGGAGCAGGACGAAGAAGCCGAACTCGTCGGAGGCCAGATTGCCCTGGTCCTCGGCGGCGACCAGCTGGCTGACGATGTCCTTGGCCGGGCAGGCCTTGCGGTCGGCGGCCAGGTTCATGGCGTACGAGATCAGCTCCATGGCCGACTCCGCGCCGATCTCCTCGGTGATGGCGAGCTCCGGGTCGTCGTACGCCACCATCTTGTTGGACCAGTCGAAGATCTTGGTGCGGTCCTGCTGGGGAACGCCGATCAGCTCGGCGATGGCCTGCAGCGGCAGTTCGCAGGCCACATCGGTGACGAAGTCCCCGCTGCCGTCCTCCTTGGCCCTGGCCACGATCCGCGTGGCGCGCTCGCGCAGCGCGTTCTCCAGCGCGCGGATCGCGCGCGGGGTGAAGCCGCGCTGGACGATCTGGCGGACCCGGGTGTGCTCGGGCGGGTCCATGTTGAGCATGATCAGCTTCTGGACGTCGATCTGGTCGCGGTGGATGTGCTCATTGAAGCGGATGATCGCGGTGTTGAGGTGGGAGGAGAAGATCTCCGGCTTGGTCGACACCTCTTTGACGTCGGCGTGGCGGGTGACGGCCCAGTACCCGTCGTCGTCGAAGCCCGCGACTCCGTGTGGCTGGGGGATCCACCACACCTTGGCGGTCTGCCGCAGCTGAGCGAACTCCGGGAACGGCAGACGCTGCTGGTAGAGGTCGGGGTCGGTGAAGTCGAATCCTTCGGGAAGCGCTGGGCAGGACATCGGCCACTCCAGATCTGACGGTCTATCAGAAGTGTCGGAGAAGGTAGTAACGGGTTCTACAAGTGGCAAGTGTCATGGCCGCCTTTGTTGCGCACAACGGGCGCACATGCGTGAGGGGCGGCTCAATAACGGGCATGCAAGCCCCTTGCGTCGCCGGGCCGGGTCTCAGCAGACTGATTGAAGAACTAGAACGCGTACTAGTTCTGTCGCGGGCGCTGCCGGGAGCCCCGCGGAATCAGAGAGGACGGACGAGTCATGGCCGCGGAACCCGTCATCGTCGAAGCCGTACGCACGCCCATCGGCAAGCGCGGAGGGTCACTCGCCAATCTGCACCCCGCCTATCTGCTCGGTGAGACATACCGCGAACTCCTCGCCCGTACCGGTATCCAGCCCGACTGCGTCGAACAGATCGTCGGCGGCACGGTCACCCACGCCGGCGAGCAGTCGATGAACCCCGCCCGTAACGCCTGGCTGGCCTGCGGCCTGCCGTACGAGACCGCGGCCACGACCGTCGACTGCCAGTGCGGCTCCTCGCAGCAGGCCAACCACATGGTGGCCAACATGGTCGCGACCGGCGTCATCGACGTCGGCATCGGCTGCGGCGTCGAGGCCATGTCGCGGGTGCCGCTCGGCAGCGGCTCCAAGCACGGGCCCGGTAAGCCGTTTCCGGACGAGTGGAACGTCGATCTGCCCAACCAGTTCGAGGCGGCGGAGCGGATCGCGCGCCGCCGCGGGCTCACCCGGGAGAAGGTCGACGCCCTCGGCCTCCTCTCGCAGGAGCGGGCCGCCCGGGCGTGGGCGGAGGAGCGCTTCAAGCGCGAGACCTTCGCGGTGCAGGTGCCGACGACCGAGGACGAACAGGCGGCCGGACAGGGCATGTGGCGGCTCGTCGACCGCGACGAGGGGCTGCGCGACACCAGCATGGAAGCGCTCGGCGGGCTCAAGCCGGTCATGCCGACCGCCGTGCACACCGCGGGCAACTCCTCCCAGATCTCGGACGGCGCGGCCGCGGTGATGTGGGCGTCCAAGCGTATGGCGCGGGCGCTCAAACTCAAGCCGCGCGCGCGGATCGTCGCCCAGGCGCTGGTCGGCGCCGATCCGCACTACCACCTGGACGGGCCGATCGACGCGACGCGCGCGGTGCTCGGCAAGGCGGGGATGACGCTCAAGGACATCGACGTCGTCGAGATCAACGAGGCGTTCGCGTCGGTGGTGTTGTCGTGGGCGCAGGTCTTCGAACAGGACCTGGAGAAGGTGAACGTCAACGGCGGCGCGATAGCGCTGGGGCACCCCGTGGGGGCCACCGGCGCCCGGCTGATCACCACGGCGCTGCATGAACTGGAGCGGGCGGACAAGGAGTTCGCGCTGATCACGATGTGCGCGGGTGGCGCCTTGGCGACCGGGACGATCATTCAGCGCCTTTGACCGACGCTCATTCAGTGCCTGTGACCAGGGCGTGCAGGGCGGGCCGCAGGGCGGCGGCGATCTGCTCCGGGGAGGCGCGGCGCAGATCGTCGATGCCGAGCAGCTGATGGCCGATGGTCACCCCGACCATGGTGGCGACGGCCAGCGCGGCGTGCAGCCGGGCGTCGTCCTCGGCCCGGTGGTGCCCGTCTTGATGCTCGCCCTCGTGCCCGGCTGAGATGGCGGCCGCGACCTCGGTGATCTGATGGCCGAGGGCGGCGCGGGCCGCCTCCGCCGCCTCCGGGTGGGTGAGCATGGAGCGCAGCATCGCCAGCGAGGCCTCCGGCAGCCCGCCGATCTTCAACTCCAGCGACGCCAGCAGCGAATCCGTCAGCGCCTCGGGGTCGCCGCTCCGCGGCCGACCCTCCGCCCCTGCCCCTGCCCCCGCCCCCGCGACCGAGATCCGTACGGCCTGGGAGAACAGCTCCTGCTTCGAGCCGAAGTACTGCATGACCAGCGCGGGGTCGATCTGCGCCGCCGAGGCGACCGCGCGGATCGTGGTCCGCTCGAAGCCGCGCTCGGCGAACAGCTCGCGGGCGGCGGCGAGGATGCGCTGCTCGGTGTTGCGGCGGCGCTCGGCGCGGGTGGGTCCGGCTGCTGCGGTCATGTCTCCGACTCTACCGATCGCTCTACGGCTGTTGACTGAGGGCGGCACCCTCGCTCTACACTCGTTGAGTCAACACACGTTGAGCGAACCTGTACGAGTGAACGGAGCGCATCGTCATGCCCGAAACCACCGCCGCCGCGCCGCGTGAGATCGTCGAGCGCTTCCATCGCGCGATGCTGAACAAGTCCGCTGACGACCTCGCCGATCTGTACGCGGTCGACGCCCGCCATGAGTTCCCGTTTCTGTTCCCCGGGCTGCCCACCTGCTTCGACGGGCGCGAGGAGATCCGGGCGGGCTACCGGGCGATGTGGGGCGCGACCCCCGTGGAGCCCGAGACGATCCGCGATGTGGCGATCCACGAGACCGCCGAGGCGGGCACGGTCGTCGTCGAGCAGACCGTGGTCGGGGCGCTGGCGCCGACCGGCCGCCCCGTCACCGTCCCGGGGATCCTGGTGATCCGGGTCCGGGACGGTCTGATCGTCCACACCCGCGACTACATGGACGGACTCGGCGTCGCCGCTGCCACCGACCGCCTGCCGGACCTCGTCGCCGCGCTCGGCGGATAGCGCCGCCGGTCAGCACGGCAGTCGCCCGGGGGCTCGAGTCGGTCGCGAGGGCCGTCTGCTTCCTTACGCCTTGGTCAACGCCGACCGAGTCGAAGGGAAGCGACAAACATGTCAGCTCGCCGCATGCTCACCGGTACGTTTCTGGGGCTTGGAGCCCTGCTCATGACCACATCCGCCCTGGCCCCGGCGGCCGTCGCCGCGCCGGTGCCGGTCACGGCGCTCAACTGCGACGGCAACACCTACAAGTGCGCGGCCAATCTGCAGTACGGGGACGGGAAGTGGTTGGCCGACTGGTCGGTGAACGTGTACCACCAGGGTGTGGGGTCGGGGTCGGAGTCGTCGTCGGCGCGGGGCGCGGCGGCGCCGGTGCCGGTCACGGGGCTGACCTGTGACGGCAACACGTACAAGTGCACGGCGAAGCTGCAGTACGGGGACGGGAAGTGGATCGCTGACTGGTCGGTGAACGTGTACCACCAGGGCGTGGCGTCGGGGCCGTCGTCGGTGCGGAGTGCGGCGGCGCCGGTGCCGGTCACGGGGCTGACCTGTGACGGCAACACGTACAAGTGCACGGCGAAGCTGCAGTACGGGGACGGGAAGTGGATCGCTGACTGGTCGGTGAACGTGTACCACCAGGGCTAGCCGCTCCCGGAAGTCGCGGGTGGTACCGATGCACGCTCATCGGTACCGCCCGTTCGCGGCTTCACGGCTTCACGGCTCCTTGAAGGCGACCGGCGCGTCGAAGGCCGCCCGGCGGGTCGCACGGCGCAGGGCCCTGAGCACCGTACGGCCGAGGGTGAGGGTGAGCACCACCGTCACCACCGCGCGCGGGAGGTCCCAGCCGAGGGACGTCGCCAGGCAGTACGCGACGAAGCGGGCCAGGTTGTGCGACAGCGGATCGCCCGGTACGAACGACACGCCCGAAGCCATCCCCGCGATATAGGGCCAGCCCTGCAAGTTCATCACCGTGCCGTACAGGACGGACGCGACCGCCCCGTACCCGGCGAGCAGGAACAGCTCCCCGCGCCCGCGCAGCCGATCCGCCCCCGGCAGCAGGCCCGCGCCCATGCCCACCCACCCCATGGACAGCATCTGGAACGGCATCCACGGCCCGACCCCGCCCGTCAGCAGCGCGGAGGCGAACATCGACACCGCGCCGAGTACGAAGCCGAACCCGGGGCCCAGCACCCGCCCGGACAGCACCATCAGGAAGAACATCGGCTCGATGCCCGCCGTCCCCGCGCCCAGCGGCCGCAGCGCGGCCCCGGCGGCGGCCAGCACCCCCAGCATCGCGACGGCCTTGGAGTCGAGACCGGTGTCGGCGATCGTCGCCACGACGACGGCCAGCAGGAGCGGCAGCAGCGCGGCGAACAGCCACGGCGCGTCGGCGGAGTGGGCCAGTCCGGAGGCGGAGTCGGCCAGCAGCGGCCAGCCGAACGCGGCGACGCCGATCGCGGAGACGAGGGCGAGGGCGGCGACGGAGCGGGGGCCGAGGCGGACCGCGCGCGTCCGGCCGGCCGCACCGTTCGCACCGGCCGCCTCGTTCGCACCGGCCGCCTCGTTCGCGCCGGCCGCACCGCTCGCACCGGCCGCCTCGTTCGCTTGGCCAGGCCCGCACGCCCCCGCGCGGCCGCCCTGACGGTCGGCGCCGGGCTCGCTCCGCGCGCCGGGTCGGTCCGGCCCGGCGGCGCCGCCACGTGGCCTCATGTCGCCCGCTCCCGGTCCTCCAGGGCTCGCCGTACCTGCCGGACCGTCAGCCACGGCAGCGGGGCCAGCACCTTGGCGACCTGAGGGGCGAACGCGGGGGAGGACACCACCACCTCCGCCGTCGGGCCGTCGGCCACGACCTCGCCGTCGGCCAGGATCACCACCCGGTGGGCGAGTTCGGCGGCCAGCTCCACGTCGTGCGTGGCCAGGACGGTGGCGTGGCCGTCGGCGGCCAGCGCGCGCAGGATCTCGATCAGGCGGGCCTTCGCCGCGTAGTCCAGGCCGCGGGTCGGCTCGTCGAGCAGGAGCAGCGGCGGGCGCGCGGTGAGGACGACCGACAGCGCGAGCGCCAGCCGCTGGCCCTCCGACAGATCGCGGGGGTGCGCCGAGTCCGCCACGCCGGGCAGCAGCTGGCCGACCAGCTCGCGGCAGCTGCCCGGGGCCGCGCCCGCGTCGCGGTCGGCCGCCGCGCACTCCGCCGCGACGGTGTCGGCGTAGAGCAGGTCGCGCGGCTCCTGCGGTACGAGGCCGACGTGGCGCAGCAGTTCGGCGGGTCGGGTGCGGTGCGGTACGACGCCGCGGCTGTCGACGCCCCGGCCACGCCCGCCACCTCCGCCACGCCCGCCACCTCCGCCGCCCCCGACGCGTACCGAACCGGAGGCGGGCGTGTGCATCCCCACCAGCGTGGACAGCAAGGTGGACTTTCCCGCCCCGTTGCGGCCCATCAGCGCCACCGTTTCGCCCGGCCGCACTGTCAGGTCCACGCCGCGCAGCGCCTCGATTCGACCGCGGCGTACGGACAGCCGCACCGCCTCGGCGACGGGCTCACCGCCTCCCTCGTGCGGATCTTCGCCCAGCGTGAGCGGCGTGAGCGGCGTGAGCGGTGTCAGCGGTGTCAGCCGCTCCCGCAGCGGGGCCGCCTTGCGGCGGGCGTCCCGTATGGACAGCGGGAGGGGGGTCCAGCCCGCGAGGCGGCCGAGCTCGACCACGGGCGGCTGGACGGGCGAGACCGCCATCACCTCGGCCGGGTCCCCGACGACGGGGGCCGCGCCGGGGGAGGGCAGCAGGATCACCTGATCCGCGTACTGGACCACCCGCTCCAGGCGGTGTTCGGCCATCAGCACAGTCGTGCCGAGGTCGTGTACGAGCCGCTGCAGCACCGCAAGGACTTCCTCGGCCGCCGCGGGGTCGAGCGCCGATGTCGGCTCGTCGAGGACCAGGACGCGCGGGTGTGTGGTGAGCACCGAGCCGATGGCGACCCGCTGCCGCTGTCCGCCGGAGAGCGTCGCGATGGGCCGGTCGCGCAGCGCGGCGAGGCCGAGCAGGTCCAGGGTCTCCTCGACCCGGCGGCGCATGGTGTCCGGGGGGACGCCCAGCGACTCCATGCCGTAGGCGAGTTCGTCCTCGACGGTGTCCGTGACGAAGTGGGCCAGCGGGTCCTGGCCCACCGTGCCCACGACATCGGCCAGTTCGCGCGGCTTGTGGGTACGGGTGTCGCGGCCCGCCACGGTGACCCGCCCGCGCAGCGTGCCGCCCGTGAAGTGCGGCACCAGACCGGAGACGGCGCCCAGGAGAGTCGACTTGCCGACTCCCGAGGGGCCGACGAGCAGACACAGCTCCCCCTCCGGAACGGTCAGATCCACGCCCTGGAGGGCGGGTCGCGCCGCGTCGTCGTAGGTGACGGACACCTGCTCGAAGCGGATCACCGTGTGGCCTCCTGAATGGTCTTCCGGGCTGAGGGCACTGCCGGGGCCGGCCCCGGCCCGGGCGCCGGGGCCACGACCGCCGGGAGCAGCCCGACCAGCACCCCGGCCGCGGGCCACAGCGGCAGCACGGGCGCGGTGAGCGGAACGGCGGGCGGGTTCAGGGCCTCTGGGGCGTACGAGGCGGCCCAGATCATCAGGCCCGCGACCGCCACCCCCGACCCGGACACCAGCCACGCCCGCGCGCTCCACCGGTCCGGCCGGTAGCGGCTGCGCACCGAACGGCGGCCGCCCAGCCACAGCCCGCCGAGCGCGGCGGCGAGCCCGGCGAGCAGCACCGGCAGGCCGAAGCCCGCGCCCTGCGCCGCCAGCAGCCCGTACGTACCGGCGCAGACGCCGAGCAGCCCGCCGAGGGTGAGGACGGCGGTGGCGCGGGCGACGGCGGGCGGGACGTGGGCGGTGCGGCCGTAGCCGCGAGCGTCCATCGCGGCCGCGAGCGCCACCGAACGCTCCAACGCGCCCTCCAGGACCGGCAGCCCGACCTGCAGCAGGGCGCGTACCCCGCGGTCGGGGCGGCCACGCAGCCGGCGGGCGGCGCGCAGCCGCTGGACGTCGGAGACCAGGTTGGGGGCGAAGGACATCGCGACGACGACCGCGACGCCCGCCTCGTACAGCGCGCCGGGCAGGGACTTGAGCAGCCGGGCGGGGTTGGCGAGCGCGTTCGCCGCGCCGACGCAGATCAGGAGGGTGGCCAGCTTCAGCCCGTCGTACAGCGCGAAGGTCAGCCCCTCGGCGGTGACCCGGCCGCCGATCCGTACGCCCTGCGCCCAGTCGGGGAGCGGGACTTCGGGGAGCGTGACCAGTACGTGCGTACCGGGGATCGGCGAGCCGAGGAGGACCGCGAAGCACAGCCGGATCGCCAGCACCACAAGACCCAGCTTGAGGAACGCGCCGTACGAGCGTGCCCACGGCGCGTCCGTACGGCGCGTGGCGACCACATAGCCCGCGACGGCGACGAGCAGCCCCAGCAGTAGCGGATTGGTGGTGCGGGAGGCGGCCGTGGCCAGCCCGAGGGCCCACAGCCACCAGGCCCCGGCGTGCAGCCCGCCGCGCGCGGTGCGCGGGTGTCCGGCGGTGTCTGGATGCCCGGCGGCGCCCGGGTGCCCGGCGGTGCGCGGATGTCCGGCGGCGGCGGCCCGGTCGGTGCCGCTCATCGCCGGTGGTGGCGGCGCGCCTGCCATACGGCGGCGGCCCCCAGCGCGACCACGGCGGCCAGACCGCCGACAAGACCGGCCGACGGGCCGCCTCCGCCGCCCTGTCCGCCCTGCCCGCCGTCCCCGCCACTACTACTACTGCTACCGACCTGCTCGCCGCAGCCCTTGGCGGGGTAGCCGGCGATGGCGCACAGCAGGGCGGAGGAGTTGTAGCGCAGCGGTTTGGCGACGGCCGCCAGCGCGTCCCCGGCGCTCGCGTCCTGGCCGACCCGCGCGCAGTCCGTACGGGGCTCGGGCGGGGTGCGGTGGTCGGGGGCGTCGGCGGCCGTGCCGAAGTCCAGGACCACCGCGACGCGTTTGGTGCCGTCCTCCGCCGGGGTGTGCGCGCAGACCGTCTTGAAGTCGGCCGAGTCGCGCGGCTGGGTGGCGTCCCCGGAGTCCTCGCTCACCGCGAACCGGAACCCGATCATGTCGCCGTCGCCCGGCCGGGCCGTGGCGGGCCCCTGCGTGGCGTACGTCCAGCCGCCGGCGCCCCGCTCCCGCTGCCAGAACGACCAGTAGCGGTAGCCCGCGGCCTGCGCGGGCGAGGTGCCGAGCGCGACCACGGACACCAACGCGGACAGGAGCACTGCGCAGAGGAGGGCGGCGCGCCGGCCCATCAGAGCTGCTGCTTCTTCCGGCCGCTGATCAGGAAGCCGATGCCGATGCCGGCCACCAGGAAGACGCCCACCGTCCACCAGACGCCGCCGACACCCCCCTTGTCGTCGCTCTTCTCCTTACCGGAGGCCGAGTCCGCGTCCTTGCCCGACTCCGCCCCGGCCGCGGAGGCCGACTCCGGCTTCGGGCCCGTGACGTTCAGCTGCTGGACGAGGTCCACGCCGCCGAAGCTGCGCGGGTCCGCACCGGCCGCGTGTGCCGCCAGGACCAGCTTGCCCAGGGCGCCCGGGTCGCCCTTCGCCCACGCCAGCGCGCCGTTCTTCTCGCTCTGCAGCCACTGCAGGGGCTTGGCCGCGGTCGCGCTGTGCTCCCCGGCGGCCAGTGCGACGATCGCGTCCGCCGTGCTGCCGAAGTCGGGCTGGGCCTTGGCGCCGGGCATGGCGGACAGCAGGTGGTTGCCGTGCCCGGCCATGGTCTCCGACAGATAGGCGGCGGCGGCCTGCGCGGCCTCGGCCGCCCCATCCGGTTCGTCACTGCCCTTGCCTCCGCCGCAGTCCAGCGGCTTCGGGGCCTTGCCTGCGTCCTTGCCGGCCGGTTCGAAGACAAAGCCCTTGCCCTCGGTGGCCAGCGCGGCTGCCGCGGTCGCGAGGTCGTTGGCGACCGGCTTGCCGCTGCCCTTGTCCGCCGTATAGGCGAACGCCCCGCGCTGCCCCTCCTTCGCGTCGCACCCCAGTTGCAGGCCAAGCAGCACGTCGTACGGCGTCTTGCCGCCCTTGGCCGACTTCACCTGCTTCGGGTCCTGGCCGGTGGCGGCGAAGGCGCCGACGGCGGCGGAGGTGGAGTTGGCGTCGCTCGGGCTGCCCGGGTTCAGGCCCCAGCCGCCGTCGTCGTTCTGGTGCTTCTTCAGCCAGCCGATGCCCTTCTCGACCGAGGCGCTGCGCCCACCGACCGCGGCCAGCGCCTGTACCGCCGCCGCGGTCGCGTCGGTGAACTCGCCCTTCTTCGGGTCGCAGGTCGCGGAGGCGTCCGCGCGGTACGCGGCGAAGCCGCCGTCCTCGCACTGCTGCCCGGCCAGCCAGTCGATGGCCGACCTCGCCGGGGTGACCCCGACCGCGTCCTGGGCGAGCAGCGCGAGTGACTGCCGCCACACCCCGTCGAACTTGGGGTCCTTGGCGCCGTACAGCCCCTTGGGCAGCGCCGCCGAGCCGCCGGACGGTTTGGGGGAGGGCGAGGCGTCGGCGAACGCGGCGGGGGCGGCGGCCGTGCACAGGGCGGCCAGGGCGGCCAGAGCCGTGGCGCTGCGGCGTACGTTCATGGCGACGGGTGCCTCTCGGTCGATGGTCTCGGCGGTGACTGGACATCGGTACGCGGCCACGCACGGCCGCCCACCCCGCACGCCGAGGGACGTACGAACGCGATGACACCGGGCTCAGCTCCGCATACCTCGACGGTGCCGCCGCCGGGCGGGCCGACGGCGGGAGCCTGCGGTGCGCCAGATCAGGTGCTCCGGCTCGTACGCGCTGCGGTACGCAGCCCGTACTCACGGTTGCGGGTCAGCGCCGGGTTCTCACCGGCTTCCCCCGATCGGACGCGGATGAAGTTTTCACGGATACCTTATCCGGCGCCGAACCGGGACGTTCCACGGCGGTCGGGCCCTTGAGGGCGGGCTGCGGGGCGGGCCCATACTCTCCGTATGGATCAGGACATCCGGTTCCGCTTCGGTCTGACCCCCTTGGCCGAGGTACGGCCGTGGGGGCGGCCCGAGCACCCCGTACTGCACTGGTTCGGGCTGACCGACGGCTGGTACGTGATCGACCTCGGCGAGCATGAGCTGCTGCGGTACTCGGAGCGCACGGTGCGGCAGCTACGGGGTGACGGGGGGCCGTCCCATCCGTACGTGGACTACTACGTGGTCCGGCTGTGGGAGGACCTGCTCGCGCTGCTGCCGGCGGCGCTGGAGCCCGTGCCCGAGGACCTGGCCGACTTCGTGGCCAGTGACTCCTCCGACTGGTACTGGGAGGACACCCCGGAGGCCGAGACCGCGGCGGGGTGGCACGGCGATCGCACTCTGAACATGGGATATCTGCGCGTCGAGCCGTACATCCGCTGCTGGCGGACGGTCGCGGGGGAGGACGTTGTGAACGTCAGCTGGGCGCACCAGCCCGACCCCGAGGGCGAGATCGAGTTCGCCGGCCCGGCCACGGGCCTGGTCACCGTGCCGACCAGCGCCTTCGTCGCCGCCGTGACCGAGCTCGACCGCGCGCTGCTGGAGGCGATGGAGCGGCGGATCGGCGAGTTGGAGGCGGCGGGGCCGCCGCCGGGGGTCGAGCTCGACCTGGAGCAGCTGCGCGGCCAGCACCGGGACCGGGCGGGGTGGCTGGAGCGGGCGCGGCGGTATGCGTACGCCACCGACTGGGCCGCCGTACGGGCGGGCGCGGCGGCGCTCCTCAGATCACCGCTTCTCAGATCACCAGGCGAGGACTGCGGGTGAGGCCGAGGATGCCGAGGAGACGGTCCATCATGTCCTCGAACAGCGGCACCGGGTCATCCAGGGCGTAGGACATGTGGCTGTAGACGGCCAGGCAGAGCATGCCGTAGATCTGGCGCCAGCAGGTGATCATCAGGAGCGCGACACCGATGGGGACTTCGATGCCCATGGCCTCGCGGTACGTCCGCAACTGCCGCGCCAGGACCGGGTCGATCTCGTCGTCGGACGGGTGGGCGAGCTGCTGCTCGCGCCACAGCCGGGTGAAGAGCTGCCCGTACATCCCGCCCAGATCACGCAATATGGCGTGCGGGATGTCGTCGGCGGACGCGGCGGCCGCCATGGGGTAGGCGGCGCCCATGAGCAGGTTGAACTCCGCCGGATTGCCCACTGACCAGTCGAATACGGCCCGGGTGGCGGCGTGCAGCCGGGCGCTGATGTCGTCGGGGTCCTGCCGTTCCACCGCCGCCGCGACCACCTGCATGAACTCCGCCATCACATCGTCGTAGACGGCGCGGATGAGCCCGTCCCTGCCCTCGAAGTAGCGGTAGAGGGCGGGTGAGGTCACGCCGACGCTGCGGGCCACGGCGGCCACGGTGAGACCTTCGACGCCCTCCGCGGCGGTGATCCGGCGTGCGGCGGCCTTGGCGTCGCGCTCGAGCTCCGCGCGTAGCCGCTCCCGCCGGGTCAGCCCTGCCATGCGCGCGCCTCCGCCCCCGTCTCGGTCTGTGCCGGACACCGTCGCCTCCTTGGTCGTGGTCGGGTGCGCCCCAATGATCCTTCATCGGCGGTCGGACGTACTGGGCAACCGACTTGCCGTGAAGGTGCGTCGCATGGTTAATACTATTCTCGTTTCTAAGAGCAGTCACGCTTGGGGGAAGGCGGAGAGCTGGGTGAGCAAGGCGTATGTGGCCGGGGTACGCGGGTGGGCCGCGGTGGCGGCGGCGACCGTTCTCGCGGTGGGAGGCGTGACCGCGTGCGGCGCGTCCGACGACTCGGGGAAGGGCGGCGGGCGATCCGGCGTCTCGGACGGCGGCGGGCGCAAGTCGGGGGCGGGCGCGGCGAATTCGGGGGATGCGGGGGATTCAGGGGATTCAGGGGAGGCGGCGGGATCCGGGTTCGCCGGGGCGATGAGGGACCTCTCCCGTGTGGCCTCGGCCACCGGGCCGGTGATCTGCTGGGATGACGACGACGGCAAGGGTGAGCACGTCGCGGCCTTCGACGACACGTTCAGCAAGCGGGTCGCCACGTACTCCGAGGAGCCGCTGTTGTCCCGGCTCGCCGAGATCGCCGAGGAGGGGGACGCGGACCGGGCGTTCGTACGCAGCCTCTGCGGGAAGCAGCAGTACGGCAAGAGCGCGGCGGACTTGGGGGTCAGCCCGGTCTCGCCGGATGGGCGGCGCGTCGCGGTCGAGGTGGTCACGGACGAGGCGGGCGCCCTCACCTCGTCGCATGTGGGGTGGCTTGACCTGGCCACGGGGGAGTTCACGGACATCACCCAGGCCGCGCGGAAAGGGGGCTACAGCCCGGAGACACACTCCGACGAGTTCCCTGGATTCGCCCCGGACGGATCGCTGTGGTTCCTGCGGGACGAGCAGGCGTACTACTCGGCGGATGAGAACGGCAGCCTCTCCCGGCACCCGATCAGCAAGGCGTGCCATGACGAGCGATCCGGGAACGACGGCTTCTACCGCCCGGTGAACTCGGCGGCCGTCACCTGTCCGCGCCTCATCCACCCGAGCGGGAAGTTCGCTGTCTCTCCCGGCACCATCATCGACGGCATCGACTCGTACGACGGGTTCGACCTCGATCTCCTGGCACCCCAGATGGACCGGCTCGACGACGACACGGCCTTCGGTGACCCCACCGACCAGATGGTCGTGCGCGACGGCGACGACGTACGCGACTGCGACCCCGTGGCCTGGATCAACGCCGACGACATCCTCTGCGAGGGGGCGTCCGACACCTTCTTCTCCGTCCGGGCCGACGCGAGCGAGCTGGGGAAAAAGCCCGACGGCCCGCTGGAGGCCCGGGTGAAGGCGGAGATCGCCCCCGAGACGGATAACACGATTCTTTCCGTGGCCATGTCCGCGGATCGTCAATATCTCTACATCGCATCGGAAGACACTCTGGACGACGGCGGCATCAAGCTGTATCGGGCCAGCTTGACGTCGCCCGGGGAGCCGGAGGAGCTGGGGCCGCTTCCGCAGGGGGTGGGGGACGACTTCGTGCTCCGCGGAAACTTCCAGACCGGCGATTTCCAGTAGCAGGCGCGCGAGCAGAGCACATCGGGGGCATCGAATGTCGAAATGGTGGCCGCGCAGGCGGTCGTTGCGTATCTTGCTGTCGGCCGGGATCGCGCTGGCCGTCTCGGCCGGCCTGCTCACCGCGTGGCAGATGGCGGCCAATCGGCCGGGAAAACTGGCCGTCAAGGTCACGGGCCTTCCGGCCAAGGCGCGTTTCACCCTCCATATCAGCGGGGCGAACGGGTTCAGTGAAGAGCTGACGAGCGACAAGACGTTCTCCGTCGATCCCGGTGATTACCGCATCACGGCGAAGGCGGGCCATGCGAAGGGAAATATCTACTACACGGCGGACGAGACCACGACCTGGACGGTGGGCAGCGGTGAGACCGAGCGGGCGGTGATCGATTACGCCGTGGCCCTCTCCGAGAAGACCACGGTCCTGAGTGCCCCGGACTCCGCCGACTCCGGACTCCTCAAGCGCCCCGGCAAGTCGGAGCTGGTCTTCGCCGCGGGCTCGGCGCAGGCGCGCAAACTGAAGAAGGGCGCTTTCATCGTCGCGCCGGAGAGCGAGCGGACGCCGCAGGGGCTGGTGCGCGAGGTGCGCGGGGTGACCCGGGAGAAGGACCGGATCGTCGTCCGGACCAAGGACGTCACGCTTCAGCAGGCGATGCCCAAGGCCGTGCTGCGGGTCGAGGACCCCTCGAGCGGGACAAAGGACGCGATGCAGCCGGCGGCCTATCGGATGCCTGCGGCGGCTGCCTCCTCCAGCCCCGAGCCCGATAGCCAGTCCGAGCTCTCCATCAGGGTCGACACCTGGCAGGGGAAAGGGAAGTTCGGCCAGAATCTGAAATGCGGGAACGGGATGCCGCTCATCAGATTCGAGCACAGCCAGATGCAATTCGGCATGGCAGGCTCGACGTTCGGGTGGAACAAGCGGGAGGGCGTCTGGAGCAAGGTGGACCTCCAGATGCAGCAGAAGTACAAGCTGACGGTCGGTACTCCGGCGGGCGCACAGTGCATCTACGACCAAGAGTTTCCCGCGCTGACCCTGCGCTCCATCCCCGTGAAGCTTCTCAGGGTCGGGCCTTTCACCCTGGATCCCGAATTGGTTGCGTTTCTCAATGTGAAGATCAAGGGATCGGTCGGAGCAAAGCTGGAAATCGAGAGCCCCGTGGACCTTCAGGGAAATGCGCGGCTGAGCCTGACCCGGAAGCCTACGGCCGACGCCACCGGCTGGCCTCCGAAGGCCACGGCCAAGCTGGTCGGGGTAGCCGATCTCACGGCGAAGGCGAAGGTCGGCGCTCGCGTAAAACTAAAGGTGAGCCCCGTCATCGACTTCTTGGTCGGCTCCGTCTATGTCGACTACGCCTGGCCTGTCGAAGGAAAGATCGATGTCAAGAACGACTCAGCCAAGGTCAGACACTTTCAGGAGCTAGTGGTCGGGGCCAGTATCAAACCTGGTGATGCGGGTCTCCTGCTCGGTATACCCCCTGGAGGTCGTGACATCAACGTGGGGTTTCCCGTGACCAAACCGCGTACGCTCTGGGAATCCGCCCCGGGCGAAGTCAAGGCCAAGGCGAAGAAGATCGACGTCAACAAGGCGGTGGCCTGCCCCTCCCAGGCGTGGATGACCAGGGAAGTCGCAGCCGTCACCGGCAACGTCGCCAACGTGGATCTGGGCGCGACGAAGTGCTGGCCCGGGTGGGCGGCCGTCGTCTGGTCCGACACACCGCACTCGGACTCCGTGACGATCAGCGTCTTCAAGCGCAACGCCCGCCACTTCCTCCCGGGTGTTCATCTGCTGCCCGTCATGGACGACCCGTACGACCCCGACTGGCTCCGTGACTGCGAAACCCTCCGCGGGACGAAGCCCCCGGCCGGGCTGATCTCCTTCGTCGGCTGCACCGCGCAACCGCAGGGTGATCAGGACCAGTTGGACGCTACGGCCGCGCTGAGGCTCATCGAGAACACCAGCCACACCCCCGACCTCACGGCCGATGCGCTCGGCGCTCTCCCCGGCCCGCTGCGCGCCGTCAGGGGGATGTGCACCGGCAGCTACGACGGGAACTGCGCGGCCGTGTTCTTCTTCCACGGAAACCGGTTCGTGGGCCAGGCGAACGGACCAGGGGCGATGGCGGTCGAGGCGCAGGACGGCAAGACGGTGACGCTCGCCCGCCCCATCTACAACGACAGCGATCCGAACTGCTGCCCCTCGGGTGGCACCGCCCGCTACCAGGTCGGCTGGAGCGACGGAGCGCTCGCCGTCCCCCCGTCCCTGCCGGGCTTCGAGCGGCACAACGAGCCGGTCCGCTGACCGCCGTCATATAGCCACCGCCATGGGCGATCATGGGCGAGGGTGGTCCGCCGGACCCCCTCGTCCATGGCAGCAGATGGAAGAAGGCAGAGCATGACCGATGCCACCGGCTTCGAGAACGTCCCCCCGACCACCCTCGCCGACATCCTGGGCCGCGGCCAGGTCATGGACATCGGCATCGGCCCGCTCTGGTCCCCGACGCCGCGCATCGCCGGCCCCGCGTTCACCGTGCGGTGCCCTCCCGGCGACAACCTCATGCTCCACGCCGCCATCCACCGTGCGGAGCCCGGCTCGGTCATCGTCGTCGAGTCGGGAGACGTGGATTACGCCCTCGCCGGAGGAAACGTCTGCGCCGTCGCGCGGCGCCGCGGTATCGCGGCGTTCGTGCTCGACGGAGTGATACGCGACATCGGCGAGGTGCGCGAGATGGGCTTCCCCGTCTTCGCCAGGGGAGTCATCCCCATCCCGGGCACCAAGGCGGCGGCTCAGCCGCTCAATGTCCAGGTCCGGTGCGGCGGTGTCGAGGTGAACGCCGGTGACATCGTGGTGGCCGATGAGGAGGGCATCGTGGTCACTCCCCGCGCCCGCCAAGAGGAGGTGCGGCTCGCCGCGCAGGCGAAGTTGGCCAAGGAGGCCGACGAATCCCTCGACGCGTGGGAGGCGGCGCACCGCGCCCGTATCGACAAGATCCTGAGCGACAACGGCTTCGAGGACTGAGTCACAGAAAACCGGGTGCCTAGTAGACAGGTATTCCTGTTCTCTGTCCTTCGTTCTCTGCGAAACGTAAGGGTGAGGGCATGGCCGCGGGCTGGAAGTGGGACGACACGCTGTTCTCGGGCACGGCCGCCTACTACCAGCGCGGGAGGCTCCCGTACGCCCCCGGGCTGGCGGACGCGCTCGCCGAGGCACTTCAACTCGACGGACGGGGCCGGCTCATCGATGTGGGATGCGGCCCAGGCATCGTCGCCCTGAGCCTGGCGCGGCTGTTCCATGAGGTCGTCGGCGTGGACCCGGACAGCGGGATGATCGACGAAGCCGGGCGCGAGGCCGCGCTGGCGGGAGTCGCCGACAAGACGCGGTGGGTGCGGGCGCGCGCCGAGGAACTGCCCGCGGGCCTTGGCACCTTCACCGTCGCGACCTTCGCCCAGTCCTTCCACTGGATGGATCGCGACCTGGTCGCGGCAACCATCAGGGGCATGCTCCGCCCCGGCGGGGCGCTCGTACACATCTCGGACTTGAAGAACGAGCCCCGAACCACCGACGGCCTTCCCCACCCGCCCGTGCCCTACGCCGCGATGGACGAGCTGGTCAGGCGCTACCTGGGGCCGGTCCGACGGGCCGGCCAGGGGCTGCTGCCGCAGGGGACGCCCGGCGGTGAGGCGGCGGTGTTCGCCCGGGCGGGATTCTCCGGCCCTCAGCGCCTTGTCGTCCCCGGCGGGCAGGCGCTGGTGCGTACGTGGGACGACGCGGTCGCGGGGGTGTTCTCCATGTCGTTCTCCGCTCCGCATCTGTTCGGCTCGCGCCTCGACGACTTCGAGGCGGATCTGCGCCGCCTCCTCCGCGAGGCCTCCCCGTCGGGCCGGTTCTCCGAACGCCGGCCGAGCACCGAGGTGTTCGTCTGGTGGAGAGACCCGACTGAGCTGTGATCAAACAGCCCGGTGCTGTAGCAGGACCGGGCGCCAACCGTCTCGGCGTACGGCCGCTTCGGCGCTTCAGTGCGCCTCGGCAGCCTCGTCCAGGACCGCCGCCAGCTCGGCGGGCTGGTCGAACATCGGCCAGTGCCAGCCGGGCAGGTCCCGGTGGGTCCAGCCGTCGTCCGCCATGTGCCGGAAGGCGGGGACGGTGGCGGCCATCGCGTGGACCTGTTCGATCCCGAAGCTGCACAGTACGTGCAGCCGCGGCAGCTTCTCCCAGGCGCCGGTCAGCCGGACCGGGGTGGTGACGGTGGCCCAGGGCTGTGGTGTCGACAGCCGGGCCAGGCGCTCGTACGTGCCGTCGGGGAGCGCGGGCGGTTCGGGCGCCTTGGCGGCCAGCTCCTCCCATGGCGGCGGTGGCAGTTGCCAGCCGTGCCCCGCGGTGCGTACCAGTTCGGCGTTGCGCGCCTGGTCCTCGGGCGGGGAGAACTGCGCTTGGGACATCCCGTCCGGCAGCGGCCCGCTGTCGATGAACACCAGCTGAGCGATCCGTTCCGGCATCCGGTCCGCCACGCTCGGGATCACCACCGAACCGGCGTAGCTGTGCCCGACCAGCACCACATCGTGCAGGTCCTCGTAGCGGATCAGGTTGAGCACATCGGTGATGTGCGTCTCCAGGCCGGTGTCGGGCCGGGCCAGGTGTGCGCGCTCGGCCAGGCCGGTCAGGCTGAGCGGGTGGACGTCGTGCCCGCGGCGGCGCAGCTCGGCTGTCACCGGGCGCCAGGCCCAGGCCCCGAGCCAGAGCCCGGGGAGCAGTACGTAAGTTGCCATGGCCCACACGCTAGGAGGGATACCGGACAGGATCCGCCCGGTATACGCGGGAGACTTTTGCGCATGACCCGACCGACCGCCCGAGTGCTCGCCCTGCTGGAGATCCTTCAGACCGGCGGCACCCGCACCGTCGCCGACCTGGCCGACCGGCTCGGCGTGGACGAGCGCACCGTCCGGCGCTACGTCGACCACCTGATCGACCTGGACGTCCCGGTCCGGTCGGTGCGTGGCCGGTACGGGGGCTACCGGCTCGCCCCCGGCTACCGGATGCCGCCGCTGATGCTCACCGACGAGGAGGCGCTGGCCGTCCTGCTCGGCCTGGTCGCCGGCCGCCGGGCCGGTCTTGTGACCACGTCCGTCGCGGCGACGGAGAGCGCCGCCGCCAAGGTGCGCCGGGTGCTGCCCGAGGCGCTTGGCCGCCGTCTGGACGCGCTGCTGGCCACCGCCGACTTCACCGCCCCGGCCCGCCCCGTGACCACCCCGGAGACGGGCGTGCTGCTGAAGCTCGCGGAGGCCGTGCGGCACCGCCGGCCGATCGCACTCACCTACACCGCCTGGAGCGGGCGGCGCAGCGAGCGCACCGTGCACCCGTACGGGATCGTCGCCCACTCCGGGCGCTGGTATGTGACGGGGGCGGACTCGGCCAGCGGCGAGGTGCGTACGTTCCGGCTGGACCGGATCGAGGCGGCGACGGAGCTGCCGGGGTCGTACGAGGTGCCCGTGGGGTTCGACGCGACGGACCGGGTGCTGTCCGGGCTCGCCGAGGTGCCGTATCTGCACGAGGTGTCGCTGCGGGTCCGGGGCACCGCCGAGCAGGTCCGCTCCCGGCTCCCGGCCGGGATCGCCACCGTACGGGAACTCCCGGCCGACCCCGAGGCGGGGGAGGACGTCAGGTGGGTACGGATCCTGTTGCGCGCCGAGCGGCTGGACTGGGTCGCCTCCGTGCTCGCCTGGCTGGACCTTCCGTTCGCGATCGAGCATCCGGACGCGCTACGTGACCACGTACGCGCCCTGGCCCGCCGGCTCGCCGACTGTGCCGATGCGGACGGCTGACCGCGGCCGCGGTGGGGCCGACGGCCGACGGCATGCCGCCGGCCCCACCGCGCCCTACCGGGTCACTGCCGGTCGAGGTCGGGCTTCGTGAGCCTGAACCGGGCCACGTCCTCCTCGGTGGCCACATGGTGGAAGCCCGCCTTCTCCAGCACACGGAGGGACGACGGGTTCGGCAGCTCCACGGCGGCGGAGACGGTGTGCACATCCGGCGCGGTGAGGGCGAACTCCGCCAGGGCCCGGGTGGCCTCGGTGGCGTAGCCCCGGCCGCGGCGGGAGGCCACGATGCCGTATCCGATTTCGAGGATTCCCTCGCTGGGCGGCCAGAACAGGCCGAGCGAGCCCACCGTCAAGCCGCTGTCACGCTCGATGATCAGGCGGTGGCCGTATGCGCCGAGCCAGTCCGGGTGCTGCTCGAAGAGGTTCGCGATCACCCGGTCGCCGTCGGCGGGGAAGTCGTCCGCCCAGTACGCCGACCTGGTGTTGTCGATGACCGCGGCGGCCTCGATGATGCTCCACCGCTGAAGGACGAGGCGGTCGGTGGTCAGATCGTCGTGAGAAGTCGAGAGAGTGGAAGACACGTGTCACTCCTGGTTGTTGGAACGACCCGGGCCGCGCTCCGCTACGGCGCGGGCCGGACGAGGACATGCCGATGAGGGCCGACGGCGGCCATATTCATCAACCTCCTCGTGACGTGATCACGCGTCTCTCGCGTCGGTGTGATCGTAGCAACCGCGTCCGAGCTGCGCGCCTTCCCGCGTCCGTGACGGCCATGGCTGTGGCAGCCACGGCCGCGACGGACGCGGACGTGCTGTCAGCCCGTCAGCTCCGCTTCCCCGCTCAGGCGCACCGGAAGGGCCTGGTGGCCGTTGGAGATGAGGGTGGGCACGGGGCGGAGATCCTGTGCGGGGACCGCGAGTCGGAGCTCCGGGAAGCGGTCGAAGAGCGCCGGGAGGGCGATACGGGCTTCGAGGCGGGCCAGCGGGGCGCCCAGGCAGTAGTGGACGCCGTGGCCGAAGGCCAGGTGCTCCTTGACGGCACGGGTGATGTCGAAGCGGTCGGCGTCCTCGCCGTTTACCTCGGGGTGGCGGTTGACGGCGGTCAGGGAGAGGATGATCGCGTCGCCCTGCTTGATGGTGACGCCCTCGAGCCCGATGTCCTCGACGGCGTACCGCAGCGGCACATTGACCAGCGGCGGCTGGGCGCGCAGGGTCTCCTCGATCACGTCGTCCCAGGAGGCCTGGCCCGAGCGGACCAGGGCGAGCTGGTCGGGGTGGGTCAGCATGGCGTGGACGGCGTTGCCGAGCAGCTGGACGGTGGTCTCGAACCCCCCGGCGATCAACACGCCGACGGTGTCGGCGAGTTCCTGCTCGTTGAGGTGCGAACCGTCCTCGTCACGGACGGCGATGAGGTCGCTGGTGATGTCGTCACCCGGCGAGTGCCGCTTGAGCGCGACCAGTTCGCGCAGCAGCGCCTGGTGGCCCTGGTAGGCGGCGTCGGCCTCCTCGGGCGCCGCGTTCGTACGGAAGAAGGTGCTGACGAATTCCAGCTCGCGCTCGCGCATCTCGCCCTCGGGGACACCGAGCAGTTCGCAGATGACCTCTATGGGGATCGGGTGGCAGTACGCCGCCTTGAGGTCGACCGCGGTGTCGGGCCCGCCGGCTGCGAGGGCTGCGATGTCGTCGAGGAAACGGGATACCAGGTGCTCGATACGGGGGCGCAGGGCGGCGGTGCGGCGGCCGGTGAAGGCCTTGGCGACGAGCCTGCGCAGCCGGGTGTGGTCGGCGCCGTACGCGGTGAACATGTTCTCCACCGCGACCCAGGCGATCAGGGGCCAGGTCGCGGGGATCTCACCGTTGATGAACTTCGGCCAGTGCTGCCGGGGGTCCTTGGAGACGCGCGGGTCGGTGACCAGCTGCTTGAGGAGGGTGGGGTCGGTTATCGCCCACGCCACCACGTGATCAGGGAGTTCCACCAGGGTCGCTGGGCCGCGCTCCCGGAGCCGGGCCCCCTCCCCGTGGACGTCGCGCCCCTGGGGGTCGAGGACAAGGGGGCTGTGGTCGAGGGATCTGGGCTGCTGCTCCATGCGTTGTCTCCCGTGGTCGGGTCGTTCACGGCGGCGCCCGTCGCATCGTACTTGGCGGCCACCGGCGGGAAACGCACAGGCAGAGCGACCAAAGCACGGTGAAATGGGCCCGGGCGCCACAGCAGTTGATCGGCGTCGACAGCCAACTCGATGTCCGGGACACGGTCGAGAAGCTTCTCGACGGCGGTGGAGGCGATGATCCGCGCCGGGTCCTTCGCGGGGCAGGCGTGCGGGCCCGCGCCGAACGCCAGATGGGCGCGGTTGCCGCGGCGGTCGGAGATCAGCTGGGGATCGTTGTTGGCGGCGGCCATGCTGATGAGGACGGGGGTGCCCTTGCCCACCCGGTGTCCGGCGATGGTGACGTCGCGGACCGGGAAGTGGGTGGCGTAGTTGGCGAGCGGCGGATCGGTCCACAGCGCCTCGTCGAGCGCTTCGTCGACCGGCATGGTGCCGCCCGACAGATCGCCCGCGAACCGGTCGTCGGACAGCAGCAGCCGCAGCGCGTTGCAGATCAGGTTCTTCACGGGCTCGACACCGCCGCCCGTGAGGAGGATCAGCTGACTGATCATCTCCTCGTCGTTGAGCCGGGCGGGATGGGCCAGCAGCCAGGAGGTGATGTCCGCGCCGGGCTCGCGCCGCTTCAGGGTGATCAGCGCGAGCATGGTCTCGATGAGGACGTTGTTGGCCTCCACCGCGTCCTCGCCCGCGTCCAGCAGCGAGGCCATGCCCTTGACCAGCTTCTCGCTCAGCTCGGGCGGGCAGCCGAAGAGCTGGTTGAAGACCAGCAGCGGCAGCCGGGCGCAGTACTCGCTGAGCAGTTCGGCCTCGCCCTCGGGACCGAAGAGGTCGATGAGCAGGTCGGCGCTCTCCTCGACGTAGGTGCGCAGGGCGTGCGGGTTCAGCCGGTTGAGGGTGTCGGAGACCGCGCCGCGGTACCGGTCGTGCTCCTCGCCGTCGGTGTACATGGGGTTGGGCCGGTACATCATCATCGGCACGACGGGGCTGTCCATGGGGATCGTGCCGTTGTTGAGCGCTTCCCAGCGGCGCGGGTCCCTGGGGAAGGTCTCGGTGTTGCGCATGACCTCCAGGGCGGTGGAGTAGCTGGTGACGAGCGAGGCGTGGACGCCGGGGGAGATCTCCACGGGCGCGACGGGCCCGTACGCGCGCAGCCGCGCATAGACGGCGGACGGGTTTTCGGCGAACTCGGCGCCGTACAGCGACTCGGGCAGCCCCGGTGCCCGGCCCTGCCCGGTGTGGGCGGGGCAGCCGGGGGGCGGGGTCGGACCGGAGTCAGGGGTGGAGGTCGGCACACGTACTCCTGGATGGTGCTGGGATGAACAGGGCATGACAGCGTCATGGCGGGGGGTGGGCGCGGCTCGATTCCGTACGGCAACCACGCCGTACGGCCCGACCGGGCGGGGTAAGGCTAGCTGCGGATCACCGGTGCCTCCACCCCTGAGCGAGACTCAAACCGCCTGGTACGCCACCGGGTCCGTGCCCGGCACCGGCTCCGCCCGGCCCTGCTTCACCAAGCGGCGCAGATGCGCCTCGGCCTCCGAGACCGCGATGTTGCGCGATCCGTACGGGATCTCGGCCCAGGGGCGGTTCCACTGCATGGACTCGGCCAACTGCCAAGGCGTCAGCGGCGCTCCGAGCAGCAGGGCGCGCAGCCCGGCCAGGCGCTCCTCGTGGTGGCGCAGCAGCGCCCGGACCCGGCCCGGGGCGTCGGTGAAGGCGTACTGATGGGCGGGGAACACTTCGGCCGGGTCGAGGGCGGCGATGCGTCTCAGGGAGTCCAGGTAGTCGCCGAGGGGGTCGGTGACGGTGGTGTCGTCGGGGTCCTCGTACAGGCCGATATGCGGGCTGATCTCGGGGAGCAGATGGTCGCCCGAGAACAGTCGGCCATGGCCGGTCAGGCCCTCACTGGCCAGGCCTTCACCGGCCGCCGGATGGGCCTCTTCGAGGTGCAGACAGACGTGGCCGGGGGTGTGGCCCGGGGTCCAGATGGCGCGCAGCCGGCGGCCGGGCAGATCGAGGAGTTCCCCGGGGGTGAGGTGGCGGTCGGGCTGGGCGGCGCGCCTGCCGGGGAGGGCGCCTCTGCCGCCGGACGCGCGGGCGGCGCGGAGCGGGGCGAGGTGTTCCTCGGGGGCTCCGGCGGCGGCGAGCTTCACGGCGAGGTAGTCGAGCCAGCGGGTGGGCTCGGCCTCGCGGGTGCGGCGTACGACCTCGGCGTCGGCGGCGTGCATGGCGATCCACGCGCCGGAAGCCTCGCGCACCTGGGCGGACAGCCCGTGGTGGTCGGGGTGGTGGTGGGTGATGAGGACGCCGTGGACGTCGGAAACGGAGGTGCCGCAGGCGGCGAGGCCGGCGGTGAGGGTGTCCCAGGCCGTCGGGTCGTCCCAGCCGGTGTCGACGAGGACCGGGCCGCGGTCGGTGTCCAGGAGGTGGACGAGGGTGTGGCCGAGGGGGTTGTCCGGGATGGGGACCGGGATGCTCCACACCCCGCCGCCGTGGTCCGTCACCTCTGCTGCCGCTCCTGTTGGTCCCGCTGCCTCTGCCCCCGTCATGGACGCCCCCTCTCAGACCGCTGCTGCGAGCAACGCAAGCATCGCAAGCATTGCCCACTATAACTAGAACTGGTATCAGTTCTGATGCAGCGTCAGATCCAGACGAGCGGCGGGAGGCCCGGCGATGAGCGACCTCATCGAGCACGGACAGCTCTTCATCGGCGGCGCGTTGGCCGATCCGGCCGGCACGGATGTGATCGAGGTCGTCTCGCCGCACACCGAGGCGGTCATCGGTCGGGTGCCGCACGCCTCGCGCGAGGACGTGGACCGGGCGGTCGCGGCGGCGCGCACCGCCTTCGAGCAGGGGCCCTGGGCCCGGGCGTCGCTGGAGGAGCGGATCGCGGTCGTCACCCGTATCAAGGACGCCGTCGCCGTCCGCCACGAGGAGATCGCCAAGGCCATCAGCGCGCAGAACGGCTCTCCGTACTCCTGGAGCGTGCTGGGCCAGGCGCTCGGCGCGCTGATGGTGTGGGACTCCGCGATCACGGTGGCGCGCGACTTCGTCTTCGAGGAGCGGCGGGCCGGGGTCCTGGGGCCGCTGCTGGTGCGGCGCGAGCCGGTCGGGGTGGTCGCGGCGGTGGTGCCGTGGAACGTTCCGCAGTTCACGGCGGCGGCGAAGCTGGCGCCCGCGCTGCTGGCCGGGTGTTCGGTGATCCTCAAGCCGTCGCCCGAGACCCCGCTGGACTCCTACATCCTGGCGGAGATCGTCGCCGAGGCCGGGCTGCCGGAGGGGGTGCTGTCGATCCTCCCGGCGGACCGCGAGGTCAGCGAGTACCTGGTCGGGCACCCGGGCGTGGACAAGGTGTCCTTCACCGGCTCGGTCGCGGGCGGCAAGCGGGTCATGGAGGTCGCCTCGCGCAATCTGACCCGGGTGACGCTGGAGCTGGGCGGGAAGTCCGCCGCGGTGATCCTGCCCGACGCCGACCTGGACGCGGCGGTCGCCGGGATCGTGCCCAACGCGTGGATGAACAACGGCCAGGCGTGCGTCGCCCAGACCCGTATCCTCGCCCCGCGCGGCCACTACGACGAGATCGCCGACCGCTTCGCCGCCGCCGCCTCGGCCCTGGTCGTCGGCGACCCGCTGGACCCCGCGACCCAGGTCGGCCCGCTGGTGGCGCGGCGCCAGCAGCAGCGGTCGCTCGACTACATCGCCACCGGGCAGCGGGAGGGCGCCAAGGTGCTGACGGGCGGCGGGCGCCCAGCGGCCCAGGAGAAGGGCTGGTACGTCGAGCCGACGCTGTTCGGCGACGTCGACAACGGTATGCGCATCGCCCGCGAGGAGATCTTCGGACCGGTGATCTGCCTGCTGCCGTACGGGGACGAGGAGGAGGCGGTGCGCATCGCCGACGACTCCGACTACGGCCTGTCCGGCAGCGTATGGACCGCGGACGTGGCGCACGGCATCGAGATCGCGCGGCGGATCCGCACCGGTACGTACTCCGTCAACACCTTCAGCCTCGACATGCTCGGGCCGTTCGGCGGCTACAAGAACTCCGGTCTGGGGCGGGAGTTCGGGCCCGAGGGCTTCTCCTCGTTCCTGGAGCACAAGATGATCCATCTGCCGCAGGGCTGGGACGGGGAGCAGGGCTGATGGGCGATCGCTGGCATGTCGAGGTGGACCGCGACGTCTGCATCGGCTCGGGGCTGTGTGTGGGCTTCGCGCCCGGCGGGTTCCGGCTCGACGGGGCCCGGCAGTCGCATCCGGTCGCGGCGGAGACGGACGCGTCGGAGGCGGTGCTGGCGGCGGCCGAGGGATGCCCGGTCGAGGCCATCGCCATCCGGCTCATCGGCGGCGAGCAGGTATTCCCCCCGGACGAGTAGTAATGTCGAACCGTAGTGTCGAACTGTAGTTCACAGTTTCGAACTTCAGTTCATCGAACTTACTCATGCGTATTGCACGGTCTCTTCATGACGGATGTGACTGTTCCCCCTCGGTGGTGGCGTGGAAATGTCTAGCCCATCACGCCGAGGGGGACGCGATGGACAAGAGGTATGAGGTCTTCTGTCTTGCCGACAGATATTTCTATGAGACCCCGGACCGACTGTCCGCCGATGCCGGGGATTCCGGATCCCGCTACGAGGCCGCCCAGCGGGCCGCCCCCGAGGGGTGGGAGACCTTCGTCTCCGGGGACTGGCTGCACGTCAACCCCGTACGGGAGGATGGGACCCCTCGGCCGGGCCGGCCGAACCAGGGCTGGAAGGTCCATGTCTCGGCCTGTCTCGACAATGCGGAAAAGACCGCGGCCAAGGTCTGGGACTACTGCGTTCCACGGGAAATACCTTTTAAATTCGTGCCCACCGCGCATGCGCTGCACCTGCGCAATTCCAAATACGCGGGACGCGGCTCCAGTGGGAAGTTCGCCACCATCTACCCGGCCGGCGAGGCAGAACTCCACACCATTCTCCATGAATTGGGCGAGCTGCTGGCGGGCGAGCCCGGTCCGTACATCCTGACCGATCTGCGCTGGCAGGAAGGCCCGCTGTATGTGCGATACGGCGGCTTCGCGCAGCGCTTCTGCGTCGACGACGCGGCTGATGCCGATGGCTCCGGCGCCGGCGGCACGCTGGTGCCCGCCATCGAGGACCCGTCCGGCAGGCTCGTCCCGGACCGCCGCGACCCCGCCTTCCACGTCCCCGAGTGGGTGACGCTGCCCGACTTCCTCGCGCCGCAGCTGGCCGCCCGCAACGCCACCACGGTCGCCGACCTCCCGTACCGCATCGAGAAGGCCCTGCACTTCTCCAACGGCGGCGGGGTCTATGTGGGGACGGACACCCGCACCGGCGCGAAGGTGGTCCTCAAAGAGGCCCGCCCGTACGCCGGGCTCGCCTCCGACGGGGCGGACGCCGTCACCCGCCTGGAGCGGGAGAAGGCCGCGCTGGAGCGGCTGTCGGGTCTTGGCGTGGCGCCCGAGGTACGCGACTGGTTCACCCTCGGCGACCACCGCTTCCTGGTGATGGACCACATCGCGGGCCGCACCCTCAACTCCTTCTTCGCGCAGCGCCATCCGCTGCTGGCCGCCGAGCCGGATCCGGCCGCGGTCGCCGAGTACACCCGCTGGGCGCTGCGGATCCACAGCGCGGTCGAGGAGGCCGTCGCCGCGGTCCATGGGCGCGGGGTGGTCTTCAACGACCTGCACATGTTCAACATCATGGTCAGCCCTGACGAGTTGTCCGTGATGCTGCTGGACTTCGAGGCGGCCGCACATATCGGCGAGGGGCGGCGGCAGGCCATCGCCCACCCCGGCTTCGTCGCCCCGCTCGACCGCCGCGGCTTCGAGGTGGACCGCTACGCCCTCGCGTGTCTACGGCTCGCCCTCTTCGTACCGATGACCACGCTGCTGGTGGTGGACCGCGGGAAGGCGGCGCATCTGGCGGAGGTGGCGGCCGGGCAGTTCCCGGTGGACCGGGCCTTCCTGGACGAGGCGGTGGAGGTGATCGCCGCGGGGACGACGGGTACGGCGGGGACGACGGGGACGACGGGGGCGGCAGGGTCCACGGGGGCGACGGGCCGCGGCGGCGGTTCGTACGTGCCCGTGGACCCCGCGGACTGGCCCCGCAGCCGAGACTCGATGGCCCGCGCCATCCGCGCCTCGGCCACGCCCGAGCGCGACGACCGGCTCTTCCCGGGCGACATCGGCCAGTTCGCCGACGGCGGCGGGCTCGGGGTGGCGCACGGCGCGGCGGGTGTGCTCCACGTGCTCGACCGGACCGGCGCCGGGCGGTTCGAGGCGGGGGAGGAGTGGCTGCTCGAGCACACCGCCCCGCCCCCGCGCGGCACCCCGCTCGGCTTCTACGACGGGCTGGCGGGCGTGGCGTACGTCCTGGAACGGCTCGGCCACACCGAGCGCGCGCTGGAGATCGTCGAGCGGGTACTCGACGAGAAGTGGCAGCGGCTTGCGCCGGATCTGCACGGTGGCCTCGCGGGCGTCGGCCTGACGCTGGACCACCTCGCCCGGGCGACCGGCGAGGCGGGGCTGCGCGAGCGGGCCGACGAAGCGGCGCGGCTGCTCGCCGACCGGCTGGACGGGGCAACAGGGGCGGCAGGGGCAGCCAGGGCCGCCGGGGCAGCCGGGGCGCGGCTGACCGGCAAGCGGGCCGGGCTGCTGCACGGCGCGACCGGCCCGGCGCTGCTCTTCCTGCGGCTGTACGAGCACTCCGGAGACCCGGCGCTGCTCGACCTCGCCGCCACCGTGCTCCGCCAGGACCTGGACCGCTGCGTCCGGGACCGGCACGGCACCCTGCTCGTCGACGAGGGGTTCCGCAGCATGCCGTACCTGGGCACGGGAAGCGTCGGGATCGGGATGGTCCTCGACAGCTGGCTCGCGCACCGCGCCGACGACGACTTCGAGGCGGTACGCGGCGGCATCGCGGCCGCGGCGTCGCTGCGCTACTACGCCCAGCCGGGGCTGTTCAACGGCCGCGCCGGGATGGTCCTGCACCTCGCCCGCACCACCACCCCGGACCTCGCGCCCGAACGGCTCGCCGCGCAGATCGCGGGCCTGGGCTGGTACGCCGTGCCGTACCAGGGCCAACTGGCCTTCCCCGGCGAGCAGATGATGCGCCTTTCGATGGATCTGGCCACCGGAACCGCGGGCTGCCTGCTCGCGCTCGGCGCGGCCTGCGCGCCGCCGCACGCCGCACCGGTCGGCCTGCCCTTCCTGCCGCCGCTCCGGCGGCCCTAGGACCGGCCCCCGCAAGGGGGTCGCAGCAAGAAAACGCAAGGAATCGCAAGAAAACCCATCCCCAGGGATATTGAGAGAGAGGAACGACCATGACACTGCTCGACCTTCAGACGCTTGAGACCGAGGAGTCCGAGGACTTCGGCGGCGGTGGCGGTGGCGGCGAGAGCAGCGTGAGCCTGCTGCTCTGTGACAAGCACAGCTCGCACAGCAACCTCCTGTGCCTGTGATCTGACCGGTCCGCACCATCGCGGTCCCGGCGGCATCACCCGCCGGG